>NZ_JBSFZS010000043.1:0-62198 GCF_053600395.1 Streptomyces sp. NPDC005070
GCGGGGCGTGAGTCACGCGTCCCTGCCACCCCATAGGGGTGTCTGAACGGAGGAGTCCACCCCAGCAGCCAACTGGGCACTACCTCCAAGCCCGGACCTTCAGGACCGGGTCAAGTTGACTCAGAGGAGCCCGTAGGGGAGCCGTCGTCCTCCGCCAGTACCCGCTGGGCCACCGCGAAGGCCGCATTGGCGGCCGGGACACCGCAGTAGACCGCCGTCTGCAGGAGCACCGCTCCGATCTCCTCGGGCGTGAGGCCGTTGCGCCGTGCCGCGCGGACATGCATCGCCAGCTCGTCGTGGTGGCCGTGGGCCACCAGCGCGGTCAGCGTGATCATGCTGCGCTCGCGGCGGCTCAGCGTCGTGTCGGTCCAGATCTCGCCCCAGGCGTAGCGCGAGATGAAGTCCTGGAACCGGGCCGTGAACGGGGTCTGGCGGGCCTGCGCCCGGTCCACGTGCTCGTCGCCGAGGACCTGACGGCGTACCTCCATGCCGCGCCGGGCGCCCTCCGCCGAGAAGTGCGCGCGCAGCGCCGTCAGCACGGCCTCTGGGCACTGGGCGGGCGCCAGATGGGAGGCGCCCGGGATCTCCACGAGTGCCGCACCCGGCACCGCGTCCGCGATCTCCCGCAGGTGCGCGGGCGGCGTCGCGGGATCCTCGCGCCCCGCGATCAGCAGCGTCGGTACGGTGATCGACGCCAGCTCCTCGCGGAGGTCGTACGCGGCGAGGGCGTCGCAACAGGCGGCGTACGCCGCCGGGTCGGCGTCGCGGTGGTCCTGGACCAGTTCCGGAACGGTGAATCCGGCGGTGAACCAGCGGGCGTCGGCGGTCGCCGCGACGGGCCCGAGGCCCTCGCGGCGCACTAGTTCGGCCCGTTCCTCCCATGGCTTCGGCCCGTTGAAGTGGGCCGAGGAGCAGATGACCGCGAGCGATGAGAGCCGTTCGGGGTGGTGGACCGCCAGATGCAGGCCCACTGCTCCGCCCAGCGACACACCGGCGTACGCGAAGCGCCCGATGTCCAGGGAGTCGGCCAGTTCCAGCACGAGCCCGGCCAGGTCGGCGACCGTCGCGCCCGGGCCGATCGGATTGGAGGGTGCGCCGCCGTGCCCGGGCAGGTTCCAGCGCACCACCCGGTGGGCCGCGGACAGTTCGGGCGCGATCTTGTCCCACAGGGCGTAGGACGTCCCGAGCGAGGGCCCGAGGAGGAGCGGGGGAGTGGCCGGGGATCCCTCGGCGCGGTGGGTGAGCAGGGTCGCGGTCAACGTCGCTCCAGAGCACGGTCGGTGAGGACTCCGGCGGAGCCCGTGTAGCGGGTCGGGTCGGTCAGGTCGGCGAGGTCGACACCCGGGTGGTCCCGCAGGGCGGGTTCCTCGCCGAGCACGTCCGCGAGGGGCCGCCGTTCACCGGCGGCCCGATCGGCGGCTCGCGTCAGCAGTTCCCTGGCGCGCGCCCGGCCGAGAACCGGGGCGAGTTCGGCGGCCAGCCGTTCGGAGACGATTAACCCGTGGGTCAGGCCCAGGTGTTCACGCATGGCGTCCGCGTCGACCCGTAGGTTCTCGGTCAGTTCGGCCGTGTCGCGGGCCGCCCCGCTGGTCAGCCGGAGCAGATCGCGCAGGGGTTCCCACTCGGCGTGCCAGGCCCCGGCCGGCCGTTCGTCCTCGGCCGTCAGTGTGCCGTACAGGGTGGCCGCGAGCAGCGGAGCACGCCGGGCGGCGGAGGCCACGAGGGTGGCCCGCACCGGGTTCGCCTTGTGCGGCATCGCGGACGAGCCGCCGCCGGATCCCTCGGCCAGCTCGGCGATCTCCGTGCGCGAGAGGGTGAGCACGTCCACGGCCGTCTTGCCGAGCGCGCCGGCCGTGAACGCCAGGGCTCCGGCCAGGTCCGCGATGGGTGTGCGCAGGGTATGCCAGGGCAACACCGTTTCGGCGAGGCCGAGTTCGCGGGCGTACGCGGCGGTCAGGGCCCCGGTGTCCTGCGTACCGAAGGCGGTGAAGGCGGCCAAGGTGCCGGCCGCGCCGCCCAGTTGGGCGGGCAGGGAGACCCGTACGGCGCGCAGCCGGTCCCGGGCGTCGAGCACCAGGGACCGCCACCCCGCCGCCTTCAGCCCGAAGGTCGTCGGCACCGCGTGCTGGGTGAGCGTGCGGCCGGGCAGGACGGTGTCCCGGTGCCGCGCCGCGAGCCGCGCGAGGTGGTGCCCGGTCCGTTCCAGGTCGTCCAGGACCAGGTCAAGGGTGCGGGCCGCGACGAGCATGGTGGCCGAGTCCAGGATGTCCTGGCTCGTCGCGCCCCGGTGGACGTACGGGCCGAACTCGGCGGCGACGGCGGCCGTCAGGTCCGTGACCAGAGGGATCACCGGGTTGCCGCCGCCCCGGGCGCGCAGCGCGATCGACGTGAGGTCGAAGTCCGCGGTGGCGGCCGCGCGGGTCACCGCCGTCGCGGCCTCGGCCGGGGCCAGACCCAGGGACGCCTGGGCCCGGGTCAGGGCGGCCTCCGCGTCGAGCAGGGCCCGCAGATAGGCGGTGTCGCTGGTCGCGGCCGACGCCGGAGAGCCCACCCGGCCGGGAGCGAGCAGGCCGATGTCGGACGCGAGGGGGTCGGTGCCCGTCACCGGAACTCCAGGAAGACCGTCTCGCCTTCGCCCTGGAGGCGGATGTCGAAGCGGTACGTCCGCGGCGCGCCCTCGGCCGCGATCAGCGTGGCGCGCCGCTCGTCCGGCAGCGCGTCGAGCAGCGGATCCGTGCCGTCGGCCAGATAGGCGCGGGTGAACAGGTGGTGGGTCAGGCCGCGCGCGAAGACGCACACGCCGATGTACGGCAGCCCGGTGTTCCCCGGGGGCAGGGTGTGCAGCGCGTAGCGGCCGTCGGTGTCGGTGGCGACCCGGCCGAAGCCGGTGAAGCCGATGCCGTTGCGGCCGAGGAACCCGCCCGTGGACGGGTCGCGGCGCAGCGAGCCGGGGGCGCCGGTGAGCGAACCGTCGGGCGCGGCCTGCCAGAAGTCGAGCAGGGCGTCGGGGACCGGCGCGCCCGCCCCGTCGAGCACGTGGCCGTGCAGGGTGATGCTGTCGGGGTGGCCCGGGGGCGCGATGTCGCCGCCGCCCGGGAACGGCAGTGCGTGGCCGTAGAAGGGACCGATGGTGTGGGCGGGAGTGGGGAGCGGTCGCTCGGTCATGTTCATCGGCCTTCCTCGATCCAGGTGGCGGAGGGACCGTCGAGGACTATGTCCCACGTGTAGCCCATCGAGAACTCGGGCCGCGAGAGATCGTGGTCGTACGTGGCGATCAGCCGGTCGCGGGCCGCCCGGTCCGTCACGGACCGCAGGATCGGGTCGTACGGGAACAGCGGGTCGCTCGGGAAGTACATCTGGGTCACCAGCCGCTGGGTGAACGCGGTGCCGAAGACCGAGAAGTGGATGTGCGCGGGCCGCCAGGCGTTGGTGTGATTGCCCCAGGGGTACGCTCCCGGCTTGACCGTGGTGAAGGTGTACCGTCCCTGATTGTCCGTCAGGGTCCGCCCTACGCCGGTGAAGTTGGGGTCGAGCGGGGCCGGGTGCTGCTCGCGCAGATGGGCGTACCGCCCCGCGGCGTTGGCCTGCCAGATCTCGACGAGCTGGCCGCGCACCGGCCGGCCCTCGCGGTCGAGCAGCCGGCCCGCGACGGTGATCCGCTCGCCGATCGGCTCGCCCCGGTGCTGCAGGGTGAGGTCGTTGTCGATCCCGGTGATGTCGGTGACGCCGAAGACGGGACCGGACAGCTCGACGGTCTCGGGGTCGTCGCCGCTCACCGCGACCAGCGGCTGCTTCGGGTGGCGGAGCCGTGAGCTGCGGTACGGGGGATAGTCGCGTGCGGGGTGGTGCCGCACGGGCGCTCCGCCGGCCACCGCCTTGTCGTACGCGTCCTGGTGATCCTTGATCTCGGCGTCGATGTCCGACTGGGTGAGAGCCATGGTCGAGTTCCTAGCGTTCGAGGACGAGGGCGAGGCCCTGGCCCACGCCGATACAGAGGGTGGCGACACCGACTCCGCTGCCCTTGCGGGCGAGTTGGTGGGCGACGGTTCCGGCGAGCCGGGCGCCGGAGGCGCCCAGGGGGTGGCCGAGGGCGATGGCGCCACCGCGCGGGTTGAGGATCGCGGGTTCGAACTCGGGCCATTCGGCGAGGCAGCCGAGCACCTGGGCGGCGAAGGCCTCGTTCAGCTCCAGTGTCGACAGGTTGTCAAATCCCTTGCTCGCCTTGGCCAGAGCGCGGTTCACGGCTTCGACGGGGGCGAGTCCGAAGTACCGGGGGTCGATCGCGGACACACCGGTCGCGGACACCCGGGCGAGAGGTTCGCGGCCGGTGACCCGCAGGCCCTCCGCGTCGGTCAGCAGCAGGGCGGCGGCACCGTCGTTGAGCGGCGAGGCGTTGGCCGCGGTGACCGTGCCCGCCTCGGTGCGGAAGGACGGCTTCAGCCGGGCCATGGCGTCGAGGGACGCGTCGGCGCGTACGCATTCGTCGGCGTCGAACACGACCGGACCGCCCTTGCGCCGGGGCAGGGACAGCGGGGCGATCTCGGCGTCGAACAGGCCTTCCTCCTGGGCCCGGGCCGCCTTCCGGTGGCTGGCGAGGGCGAACTCGTCCTGCTGCTCACGGGTGATCGTGTGCTTGTCGGCGATGAGTTCGGCGGACTCACCGAGCGGGATGGTCCACCGCGGGTCCATCCCCGGATTGACCATGCGCCAGCCGAGCGTCGTGGAGTACAGCTCGGTGTGCCCGGCGGGGAACGGCTTCTCGCTCTTGGGCAGGACGTAGGGCGCGCGGGTCATCGACTCGACGCCGCCGGCCAGGACGATCGAGGCGTCGCCGAGCGCGATGGCGCGGGCGGCCTGGATGACGGCTTCGAGCCCGGAGGCGCACAGCCGGTTGACGGTCACGCCCGGCACGGAGGTGGGCAGCCCGGCCAGGAGGGCGGCCATCCGGCCCACGTTCCGGTTCTCCTCGCCGGCGCCGTTGGCGTTGCCGAAGTACACGTCCTCGATCCGCGCCGGGTCCAGGTCCGGGGTGCGGGCGAGGAGTTCGCGGACGGCGTGGGCCGCGAGATCGTCCGGTCGGACGGCGGCGAGCGAACCGCCGTACCTGCCGATCGGCGTCCGTACGGCATCGACGATGTAGACGTCCTTCACAGCCGGATCCCTTCCGCGACACGGACCTCGGCGGCGGTCCTGGCCACGACCTCCGCGGCCGTGACGCCCGGGGCGGTCTCCACCAGGAGCAGGCCCTCGTCAGTGACGTCGAGGACGCCCAGGTCGGTGATGATCCGGTTCACACAGGCCTTCCCGGTGAGCGGCAGCTCGCACTCCCCGAGGATCTTGGGCGAGCCGTCCTTGGCCGTGTGCGTCATCACCACGATGACCGTACGGGCCCCGTGGACGAGGTCCATCGCCCCGCCGATGCCGGTGATCATCTTGCCGGGGACGGCCCAGTTGGCGAGGTCGCCGCCGGCCGACACCTGCATCGCGCCCAGCACCGCGACGTCGATGTGCCCGCCGCGGATCATCCCGAAGGACAGTGCGGAGTCGAAGTAGGAGGCACCCGGCAGGACCGTGACGGTCTCCTTGCCGGCGTTGATGAGATCGGGGTCGACCTGGTCCTCGGCCGGGTACGGGCCGGTGCCGAGAATGCCGTTCTCCGACTCCAGGATCACCTCCACGCCCGGGGGGAGGTGATTGGGGATCAGGGTCGGCAGGCCGATGCCGAGGTTCACGTACTGGCCGTCCGTCAGCTCCCGCGCGGCGCGCGCGGCCATCTCTTCCCTGCTCCAGGCCATCACTCGCCCACCGTTCCGTTCGCCGCGGACGCCGAGACCGTCCGCTTCTCGATCATCTTGGCGTTCGCCTGCTCGGGGGTCAGGGCCACGACGCGCTGTACGAAGATGCCGGGCAGATGCACGGCGTCCGGGTCGATCCCGCCCGGCTCCACGAGCTCCTCGACCTCGGCGATCGTCACCCGGCCGGCCATCGCGGCGAGCGGGTTGAAGTTCCTAGAGGACTTGTTGAAGACGAGGTTGCCGTGCCGGTCGCCCCTCGCGGCCCGTACCAGTGCGAAGTCGGTGCGGATGCCGTGCTCCAGCACGTACTCGGTGCCGTCGAACTCGCGTACCTCCTTCGGCGGGGAGGCCAGCGTGACCCCGCCCTGGCCGTCGTACCGCCATGGCAGCCCGCCCTCGGCGACCTGGGTGCCGACCCCGGCGGGCGTGTAGAAGGCGGGGATCCCGGCGCCGCCGGCGCGCAGCCGTTCGGCCAGTGTGCCCTGAGGGATCATCTCGACCTCCAGCTCACCGGCCAGGTACTGCCGGGCGAACTCCTTGTTCGCGCCGATGTACGAGCCGGTGACGCGGGCGACGCGTCCGGCGGCGAGCAGGGTCGCGAGCCCGGAGTCCATGGCCCCGCAGTTGTTGGAGACGACCCCGAGCCCCTGGACGCCGCGCTCGTGGAGAGCCGCGATCAGCACGTTCGGTACGCCGCTGAGGCCGAATCCGCCGACCGCCAGGGTCGCGCCGTCCGGTACATCGGCCACCGCCTCCAGGGCCGTGGCGACCACCTTGTCCATCCGCGAGGCCTCATCTCTTCCGGCTGTTCCGGCGCCCCAAATTAATCAGGGCACTGATTAATTCTTCGAGGCGTTCGACACGCTGCCATCCGGACATCGGTCCGTCAAGACTCCGTACAGGCGACAGAATGCGCGGCGGCAGCATGGCCGACGGAGGTGGGACAGCCGCCGAGGAGGGCGGGTATCGTTCAGTGCACAAACGAATTCGGCAGCGATGACGTCAGGAGCGCACATGGCCGCTGTGGACCTCTCCACCCATCCGGGCCACCTGGCCCGGAGACTCCAGCAGGCGCACTACCTGCTGTGGAACACGATGGTCTCCGAGGAGATCACCTCGCCCCAGTTCGCGGTCCTGAACGCGCTCGTCGCCGAGCCCGGCCTCGACCAGCGCACGGTGGGGGAGCGGGTGGGGCTCGACCGGTCCACGATCGCCGAGGTCATCAGCCGGCTCGGGCGCCGCGCGCTGCTGGACAAGGTGCGCGACCCCGAGGACGGGCGGCGCTACCTGCTCCGCCTCACGGACGACGGGCTGCGCGTCCACCGCAAACTGACCGTGCGCACCGCGCGCATGAACCAGGTGTTCCTGGCCCCGCTCTCCGCCGAGGAACAGGGCCTCTTCTTCGACCTCATCCAGCGTGTCTCGGACGCCGCCGAGGGGCTCCGCAACCCCGCGGAGCCCCTTCGCGCACAGCACTGAGGCGCCGCTCACGCCTTGGCCAGGACCACCCACACCTGGCCCGGCGCGAAGTTCATCGGCGCGCCGTCCGGGGTGGTGAACCGGGTGCCGTCGGTCGCCGCGGGGCGCGTCCAGTTCGCGTCGAAGGCGCGGCCGTCGCGCAGCACCTGGGCCGTGCCCGAGCCCACCGACTCCGTGAACGGCGTGTTGTTGCCGAGGAAGTCGTGGTACTTCGACGTACGCACCTTCACGTACTGGATGACCACGGTCGCCGGAGCCACCGTTTTGCCGTCGGTCGTCACCGTCGGGGTGCCGTCCATGGCCACCAGCCAGCGCCCCCGTTCGGCGGACCAGGTGAAGGTGAAGCGGGCCGACGGGAAGCGGACCGTGCGCGAGGTCTCCGGAGTGCCGCCCGAGGGTGCCGCACCGAAGTGGAAGCCCGTGGTCAGCGCCGCGTCGCCAGGCACGGAGTCCATCAGCCGCCGCGGACGCAGATACAGATTGTGCGGAGCGGCCTTGCCCGCACCCCGGTACCAGGCGTCGGGCACCCTCCCGGCCGGCTCGGGATCCAGCGGGGCGTCGTCGATCAGCGGCAGCAGCTTGTGCTGGGCTCCGGAGAAGGCGAGCGTCGGGTCGTGGAACTGTCTCAGCAGTTCGAGATCCGACTCGCGGGCACTGCGTACGGGCCCGACGGCATCGGGCAGGGTGCTCGCGAAGACCGCCATCAGCCGGCTCAGACCGCCCTCGACCTGCTCCGCGTAGACCACGTCCGCCGCGTCGAGCCCTGTCTGGGGGCGGGCGTCGGGCGCGTTGTCTATCTTCACCGCGAGCACCGGTCCCGCCTTCACCGTGCCGGTCCCGCTCTCGCTCGGGCTCTGGCTCTGACTCGGCGACCGGCTGTCGTCGGTGGCTCCGCCCCCCGAAGTGCAGCCCGACATCAGGGAGCCCGTCACCGTGACGGCCAGCAGTGCCGCCGTCCACGCGCCCCGCCGCGTCCGCACCATCTCTCGCATGCCCACCGTGCCACCTGTCCCGTGCCATCGATTTATGCGTTCATCAGTTCATCGGTGGCCGAACCCGATCGTTTCTGATTGCGCGCGGCGACTGAGCTGATCGGCTCAGCGGGACGATCCGTGCAGGGTCGAAGGGGGTCGCGGAGGCGACGATTCCGTGCCGGTGATCCGGCTCTGCCCGGGTGTCTCAGCTCCGCGGCCCCAGGATCTCCGCCAGGTCGTAGCCGACCGGCTCCTCCAGTTGTCCGTACGTACAGCTCTCGGCGGTGCGGTCGGGACGCCATCGGCGGAAGCGGGCCGTGTGGCGGAACCGTACGCCGTTCTCCATGTGGTCGTACGCCACCTCGGCCACCCGCTCGGGCCGGACCGGAATCCAGGACAGGTCCTTCTTCGCCGACCATCTGCTGGGCGCGCCGGGCAGCCGGGCGCTCTCGTGCGCCGACTCCTGCGCCCAGGCCGCCCAGGGATGCTCCGCCGCGTCCTCGAGCCGCAGGGGCTCCAGTTCCTCCACCAGTTCCGCCCGCCGCTTCATCGTGAACGCGGCGCTCACGCCCACGTGCTGGAGCGTGCCGCCGGTGTCGTACAGCCCCAGCAGCAGCGACCCGACGACCGGCCCGCTCTTGTGGAAGCGGTAGCCGGCCACGACGACATCCGCCGTCCGCTCGTGCTTGATCTTGTACATGGCCCGCTCGTCCCGCAGATACGGCAGCGTGAGCGGCTTCGCCATGACTCCGTCGAGCCCCGCTCCCTCGTACTGCTCGAACCATTGCTGCGCCACCTCGCGGTCCGTGGTCGCGGGCGCCAGATGCACCGGTGCCGTCACCTCGGACAGCGCCTTGATCAGCAGCGCGCGCCGGTCGGTCAGCGGCACGTCCAGCAGGGAGGCGTCGGCCAGGGCCAGCAGGTCGAAGGCCACGAAGGAGGCGGGAGTCTTCTCGGCCAGCATCCGCACCCGGGAGTCCGCCGGGTGGATCCGCTCCGTGAGCGCGTCGAAGTCGAGCCGCCCGTCCCTGGCGATCACGATCTCCCCGTCCATCACACAGCGCTCCGGCAAGCGCTCCCGCAATGCCTCGACAAGCTCCGGAAAATACCTGGTCAGCGGCTTCCCGGTGCGGCTGCCGATCTCCGTCTCGTCCCCGTCGCGGAACACGATGGCCCGGAAACCGTCCCACTTCGCCTCGTAGTGCATGTCCGGCGGGATCTTCGCCACGGACTTGGCGAGCATCGGCTTCACGGGGGGCATCACCGGCAGATCCATACTTCGACTCTAAGAGCCGTCCATGGTGTCCGCCTGTCGCGTCTTCCGTCCGACAGCGTCCGGCTGTCCTGCGGTTTTACCGCCGCTTCGCGGCCGGGCTGTGAGACGAGTGTGAGACGGCGTCGCGGTCGTCAGGCGCCGGCGGTCGGGTCCTGCTTCGGTCGGCCGCCCTTGCGGGACCGGCGCTCCGCGAGTTCCTTGTCGGCCTTCTCAAGGTCGGCCTTGTCCTCGTCGGTGCCGTGCTCCAGGACGCGGGCCCTCATGTGGTCGAGGACGTCGTTCGTGCGATCCGTCCCGAGCTGCTCGCACACCCGCCCGTATGCCTGCCACAGCGGATCCGGCACCCGGATCGGACGGGGTGTCGTGTGCCGCTTCGGCGCTGCGGCGGACTGCTCTGCCTCATGTGGCAGTCCCTGTTCTTCGGCGGCCTGCCCCGCCGCGGCAAGACGTTCACGCAGCGCCTGATGACCGCGGCCGGACTCCTCGACCCCTACGTCCGGCACTACATTGCGGACGGGAAGGGCGGCGCCGACTGGATGCCCGCCCGGGCGGTCGCCCACCGGCTGGTCATGGGCGCGGAGGACGACGCCGTCGAGGCACTGAAGGCGATGCTGAAGGAGCTGCTCGCCGAGATGGAGCGCCGGTTCGTGCTGCTCCGCGGCCTGCCCGTCTCCGTGTGCCCCGAGGGCAAGCTGACCCCGGCCATCGTCGAGAAGTACAACCTCCCAATCATCTTCGTCACCATCGACGAACTCCAGGAGTACTTCACCCCAATGGACAAAGACGACCGCGATCAGGTCATCAACAACCTGTGCCGCATCGCCCGGCGCGGGCCGGCCGCAGGGTTCGTCTCGAACTTCGCCTCGCAGCGCCCGGACGCCGAGTCCGTGCCGACGAAGCTGCGGGAGATCATTACTCTCCGGTACTGCACACAGGTCGTCGACCAGACCAGCTCAGACATGGTTTTGGGCAAGGGCAAGGCCGCCCAGGGCGCCGACGCCTCGGTCCTGTCCGAGGACCACCGCGGTACGGGCGTCCTGGTTACCGGCCCGGCGTCGTTCGTCACCGTGCGGGCCGACTTCCTCGACGGCCCGGCGTTCGCCGAGCTGTGCCAGCGCGGCCGCGTCCTGCGGTAGAAGGCGGGGCAGCTCACCGGCGAGGCCGTCGCGGACGTCACGGCAGCAGCCGACCAGGCCGGATACGTCATCGCCCCGGCCCTGTCGGACTGCCTCACGGTGATGCGGCACACCGCCCGGATGCACACCGTGGATCTGCTGCATCGGCTGGAGAACCTCGACGAGGAGTACGGCGACTGGGATGCCGAGCGCCTGGCCCGCGAGCTGGAGGCGGCCGGGGTGAGGCGGACCACGAAGCAGGTCAACATTGGCGGAAAGAACCTCGCTGGCTACCGACGCGAGGACCTGGAGGCGGCCGTTCCCCCGGAGTTCCTGAACGCCCGGTAGACCCCACCCCCTCTACAACCACCCCCGGAATACGACGGCGGCCCCCGCTATCCACACCTGTGGATCTAGAGGGGGGCCGCTACCGGCATATAGAGGGGTGTAGTGGCTCCTGGCCTGCGAGGTAGCGGCCCTAGAGGGGGGTATGGGCCAGTGCCGTTCCAGGCCGCTCAGGGCGTCCAGTGCCGCGGGGCGGACGAGGTTGAGCGGGCGATCCGGGAACCCGGAGCTACAGCTACGACGCCCTGAGGCCCTTGTGACCCACTGTGATGAAGGTGGGGAGTCAGATGGCTCAGTCGCCCTGGCAGGAAGTGCGCCTTATGTCACGACTTCCTATCTTGATTCTTGGAGTGCCTGGAGGGCCGCGCCTCACATCGGCGTTCGCTACCGTGGAGGGAGCCGTCCAGTCACGAGCACACATGGGAGTAGAGCGATGAAGACGACGTTGGCGTCTCGGATCACGAAGCCGCGCAGCCGGACGCGTCTGTCGTCGTTCCTTCTGGGCCTGGGGTCGACGTGTGACGTCGCCGGGCTCGGAACCTATACGGCGATGAGCAGGGTGCAGGTCGGCTCTGTTCGGATGGGTCAGGAGCACGATTGGCTGGCGGTGGGCAGGGACCTTCGCAAGGTGATGGCGGACGATCGGATCATCCTGACGGTGACTCGTCAGAGTCCTCGAGTGACAGAGAAATCCGAGCAGGCGGTGGTCGAGGTGCTGCGGCGGGTGAAGGCCAGGCAGAAGGCTCAAGTGGGTCGCCGCGTGCTGGTCGGCCGGAAGATGCAGAAGGTGGATTTTCGCAAGGTGGTCACGCGCGATCGGATCGACCCAGCTCCGTAGGAGGGCCAACCGCCGGGGAGATGGAGTTGGCGGGTTCCGTCGGGGAAGTCGTAGAAGGCGCCATCGAGGAGCTTACGGAAGCCTCGACGGAAGCTATCGAGGAGATCCACAGAGAGATCAGGCGCGAATTCCGGTCCGGCCCACTTCCTGATCCTTCTGAGCTTCTAGCCTATGAGAGTGCGCTGCCGGGCCTCGCTGACCGGATCGTCCACATGACCGAGGTGGAGCAGCAGCACCGACACGAGATCAATACGTGGGTGGTCCGGCAGCCGTACTTCCTGGCACGTACTGGGCAGCTTTGCGGTCTGGTAGCGGTGCTTCTGATGGCAGCTTTTGCCGCCTACCTCGCATCCCTAGGTGAAGCGGGGTGGGCAGTCGCTGTGGCAGCTGTGGACTTTGTGGGAGTTGCCGGAGTCTTCGTGACGGGTCAGGTCGCGTCTCGGCGTCAAGACAAAGCGCTTGAGGCGAGCGACGACGACGAGGAAGACGACGAGACGGAAGAGGACGAATGAGCACTTCACATCTGCGACGGCGGATGTAAGGGCAGGGGTTGCCCGCCCCTACCAGCACGGGGCTGCGGGGCGGGCGAGGGCGAGCGGTTCGGGAAGCCGCGGACGTGCCCGCGCTGCCGGGGAAAGCGGCTTCGCCTGTGCGTTGGGCGGCGAGCTCATAACGCTTGGCGCCGAACCCGTGACGCCGGTGTCCGGTGACGGCGAAGATGCCCCATGCTCTCCCCCGCTCGCATCCTCGGCGCGACTGCCGCCGCCGTAGCCCTCGCCGGCGGTGGCTTTGCTGCCGGCCGCCTTACGGCTCCTGACGCCAGCTCCACGGCGTCCCAGTGCACGGAGCCCCGGGACCTGCTCCGGCGGTATGCCGACGCCATCAATGCGGATCAGGACCTGGCGAAGAATCGAACCAACGGGCGAACCTACGCCCACGTGATCTTGCAGAACCCCGACTGCTTCGGAGCCGAGGAGCGAGCATCTGCTCAGACCATCCTCGACACGATCGGCCAAGGTGCGCCGCAGGATTCGACTGACGGTTTGGAGGAGTGCTTCGCCGGCGCTACCGACGGCACCCTGGGGAACGACTGCTGACCCGCCTCCAGTCGGTCAGTGCTTCCAGACCTCGGGCCCGCCGCCGCGCCACTCGATCAGCTCGGACCGGACGACGTCCATCTCCCCCCAGTCCTGCAACCCGGCGGTCTGCATGAACGCCGCGACGTCGCGCACAGAGAAAGCCCGGCCGAGGATCACCCCGTCCACCCGGACACGTCGGCCGCCGTCCTCGTCGGGCGGGTAGATCACCACGGGTCTACCGGTCATGATCACAGCATGGCCTGTCCTGACGTTCTCGGCATTCGGGGGCGACGGACGTCTGCGGCGACGCGGGAATGCTGACGGCCGGGGCGGCTTCTAGCGTCGGTCGAGTGGGGCTGAGTCAGCCACAGTGATGATCGCGGCGTGAAGAAGATCCATTGCACTGACCGCCCCGATGTGACGCCGACTGGAATCATCGGATGACCCGCGAAGAGCGGCTCGCGATCCTCGGCCCCGAGACCGTCGCCGCGATCAAGGCCCGCGTCGCACTCGCCCCGGACCCCAGCGACGAACTCGTCGAGTATCTCCGCCGGATCTGGACCAACCCTGGCGGAGCGATCCCGAGGTCCCGGCGCAGCGGGGGAGCCAGACATGACCCCCGCCGAAGCCGCAGCCGCACGCCGGCGGGCGCTCCTCGGCGACGACGTCATCGACTACATCGACGCCTGCGTGGACGCGGCCCCCGACCCGGAGCCCGTTGAGTGGGTCGAAGCCCTCCGCCGGATCTTCACCAGCACTCCAGGGACGATATCGTGAGCGTCGGCCCTCTGTTCGGCCGCGAGGAAGCCGAGCGCCGCCTCGGACCGGCCGCCGTTGAGCGAGCCCGCCAAAACGTGGCCGCCGCCCCGCCACTGGGACCCGAACTCCGGGAGCAGTTGAGGGCCTTGTTCGCCTCGGTCCGCTTCGCGGAACGGCAGGCACCCGCGACTCATGAGATATGAGCGGCGTCCCGTTCTCCTTCGCTGACTGCGAGGCCATGTTCCCTGGCTGCGCCGAGCTCGTCGCCCGCAAGGTGGCTGAGGCCCCTCGGTTCACCGAGGAGCACAAGCTCCGCGGCAAGGCGCTCTGGTCGACGTTCCGAGTTCCAAAGAAGCTGGAGTCCTGCCGGGGCGGGGTCGACCAATAGCCCCCAGCTAGCGAGTGCACAACGGCTGGCGTCGGACGCACGACGCCAGCACCCGTTGAGCACGCTGGCAACGCCAGATGGCGAGCCTCGGCGGCCCCCGCCGGGCGCTCAGGCCAGCTCAAAACACCGGGCCCGCTCCTCTGTGTAAACGGTGTACTCGTCATCGCCCAGGATGCGGACGGGGAGCCTTTTCACGATCGGCGTGATGCCGTCAGCCACGATCGTTACGACGAGTGCCGTAGCCCCGGGTGCCAGTTCCCGGACGTCTCCCAAGTCCAGGCCTGGCAGGGTGCGGGACCACTGGCCGTGGACGATGCTGTCGGTACCGCCGTCCCACTGGATCTGTGTCACCCCGACGCTCGTGACGAAAGCGATCTGTTCCCAGCCCGGATGCTCCCCCAAGCCGCCGAGGCCCTCGAGCTGGATCCGCCCGCCCGGGTTCTTCGCCGCGTAGACGCTCGAATTCGTCAGCGTCACGGTGGCCCAACTTTGCTTGAAGCTGGCGATCCTGCGCTGCTCGCTGTCGCTCACCTCGTCATCGTCGATCGCCGCTGCCACGAAGACGGGCTCGTTCGGGTAGCTGAAATTGAACGTGATCGCGATATCCAGCGAGGGGAGACCCGTGGCTGCCCTGTAGGCCAGCAGCGCCAGCACCGCGGCGACAGCGGTCAGAATGCAGGTGTCGATCACGAGCGCGGTGTTCACGATGATCGCTCGGTCGTCGGTGTGCAGCCCCAGCTTCCAGCCGCCGACAGTGGCTCCGAGGACAATGACCGTGCCGACTGTGATCGTCGTCAGAGTCGTAGCAGTCGTCAAGAGACGGTAGTTACGCAGGAATTTCACGGCTGGAGTGTTCCACGCGGCGGTGTTGAGTGCGGCAGTATCCGCAGAGCCGACCGTGCCTTCCTCAAGGAGAAGTTCATGTCGTACGCCGATGACCCCAAGCGGCTCGCTCGCCTGCTGCGGGACTTGGCCCAAGCCCTCGAAGACAGCGGGGTGAGCCCCGTCGGGACCAGCAACGAGCGGCATCTGATGGACGATGCGATCCGGGCAGCCAATGAGTTGGACCCCGACCGCGGCGGACCGGGGCGCGGACGCTTCGCCGCTTTCTGACGGGCTGCGCCCCTGCACGCGAACGGCTCCGGTCACCCTGGCGGAGCCGTTTAGGGAGCAGCCAGCAGGCTCCCGGCATCGTCGAGAATCCACCCGTTGCCGGCTGCGTCCTTGAAGGTGATGTGGACCATGCCGCGCTTGTTGGTCATCACGTGGAACCACGCCTCGCGACCGACGCCCAGCCGTTCCACGTGCATGTCGCTCGTGCCGCGGATGAGTTCGGCGAGGATGCCAGCCGCAACTCCTTCGCCAGGCACCACGTCAAGGGCGTGGAAGGCTGGGATCCCCTGTGTCTCACAGCGCACTTCGGTGATCGGGTCGTTGCTTCCATTGACGACCTGGATGTAGTCCGGGTCTTGGGCCACCAGATGGATCTTGCGTGCCTGAGCTTCGCGACGATCCTGAGCCGCAGCCATCAACTCTTGCCGCTCCAACTCAAGAGTTCTCGACTGCTCTGCGATGAAAGTGCGTTGCTCGTCGATCTGGTCCCGCTGACTCTTCAACGTCCACACCGCAGCAGCAGCTGCCGCCGCCGCGAACACAGCCCCCAACCACGTTGGGGCGTCACCCCAGTTGATCGCGCTCATGTCCGAAGCCTACGAGCAGGCGCAGACAGTCGGCTGAACGCGCTGGATAGGCGCCCGCTACGCTTCACTGATCTCGGTGATCCGCTTCGCCACGGCATCCAAATGCTTAGTTCCGATGGCCATCTCAGCGGACATCAGATCGAACGACGCCTGATCTTCGCTATTCGCGCCCACCGTGCACGCCGATGCGGACTTCCCCAGATGATCCAGTGCCAGCTTCCAGCGCGCGGCCGACTCCTTGTCCGGGATCGGGTCTTCTTCCGCGGCCCCTTCAACATCCGCGGTGAGCTGCGCACAACTGGTCTGCAACGCCTCCAGGTCGACCGGGTCCGAGTCCTTCTCCACTTGTCCCAGGCTCTTCGCGAGGGTGTCGAGGGAATCGAAGCCGCCGGCATCTGCCCAGGCGCGGACCTTGGTGGCTGTATCGGCGCTGGCCGACGCAGATGCCGATGCTGATGTCGTTGTCGCCTGCTCAGGCGTGGCGCTGGTGCTACCGCAGCCGGTGAGCGTGAGTGCGAGCGCGACTGCCGTCGTCGCAACCGCAGGCCTGATACGCATGGTCCCCCCAAGGACAGATGAGCCAGAACACGGATGCTGCTCTGTCGCATCGACGTGTGGGGGCGTTGTATCCCTTCCGTGACACAAGGTCACCCGAGCATCACGGAGGGGCGCGAGTTGCGCCCTGTTGTGGGCGAACGTGTCCGCACTACGGTGCGCGGCAGATCAGCGGACCGACGAAGGGACTGGCAATGACCCGACGCCTGTGGAAAGTCGGCACGAACTCCGGCAACGACGGATGCCCCACCCTGTACACCGAGCCCGGCACCAACACCTACGTCGTTCAGGGCGACCCGGTCACCGACCCGGCCGACCTCGCGCAGCTCGACCTCGCGGAAGGCGAGGCCGCGGTGACCGTGCCCCGCGAACTGCTCGCGAACTTCGGACCGAAGGAGCCCGTGCACGTGCCGCAGTTCATCAGCTTCGAGGACTTCGCCAGCATGTTCGCCAAGCTGAAGCACTCCGCGTGGAGGCTGGAGACCCGGCGCCGCTACGCCTCCGACGAGACCACCGGCACCTACGCGCAGTTCCTCGCCGAGGGCCGCGTCGACTGGGACCTCGACGACCCGTGGTGCACCGGCCGCCGTCAGCAGTCCGCGCTCGGGAAGCGGTTCGAGCGGGCCCGGATCGTCGACGAGCCGCCCACCGTCGGGCAGCGGTACCTCCTCGACAATGCCCGCCGCAACACCGAGGTCGGCGAGACGATCCGTGTTCTCACTCGCTCCCGTGCCGAGGAACTCGGCCTCCCGTGCGAGGACTTCTGGCTCTTCGATGCCCGGGTTGTCGCCCTGCTCCACCACGATCAGGACGACGTCATGACCGAGGTGGAGCTGATCACGAACCCCGTCGAGGTGCTCCGGTATGCGCAGGTTCGCGAGGCTGCTTGGCACTTTGCCGTGCCATACGACCAGTTCAGCGGGTAGCTTCCAAAGGGTGAGCACGGACTTCCAGCAAGCCCGCGAGGCGCTCGGCCGTCGGCTCCGTGAGCTGCGCGGCCAGCGCACCCAACGGGACCTGGCGGCCGTGCTGCAGTGGCCGCAGGCCAAGGTTTCCAAGCTGGAGACCGGACGGCAGACCGCCACCGCCGACGACGTCACCTCCTGGGCAGAAGCCGCAGGCGCCCCGGAGGCAGCCCCGGAACTCACGGCCCGACTCCAGGGCCTGGAGACGCACACGCGGTCCTGGCGCCGCCAACTGCGGGCCGGACACCGCCCGGTGCAGGACGTCCTGACCATCGAGTACGAGCGGTCTACCGAGCTGCGGGCGTGGCAGGGCGCCATGGTCGTCGGCCTGCTCCAGACCCCGGACTACGCGCGCGCCGTGTTCACCCGGTACGCCGAGCTCCATCAGTCGCCGCGTGACATCGAGGACGCGGTCCGCGCCCGGGTCCGGCGCCAAGACCTGCTCTACCAGCCGGGCCGCACCTTCCACCTCCTCATGTGGGAGGCAGCCCTGCACGCGGGTGTCGCCCCGCCGGACATCCTCGCGGCGCAACTGGACCGCCTCGGCTCCGTGATCGGCCTCGACACCGTCCGCCTCGGCATCGTGCCCTTCGGCGCTCAGGTCGGAGTGCCGCCGGCCAACGCGTTCTGGCTGTACGACGACCGTCTGACCATCGTCGAGGACTGGCATGCCGAGCTGTGGCTGAACGACACGGACAGCGTGGCTCTGTACCGGAGGGTGTGGGACACCCTCGACCAGGCCGCGGTGTACGGAACCCATGCCCGGCGCCTGATCGCGCGGGCCCGGAGCCAGTTCACGGACCGCCCGTAAGCATCACGGCGAATTGCTCGGGGGCCCGGTCGAATATTCGCGAATCAGACCGGGCTCTGATTCTCGCGGGCCCCTACCTTGCTGGTCATGGCCTTACAACCTGCCCCGTATGTACGGCAGGCGGGACAGGACTGGCTCCTCTCCTGCGCCGACATCCCCTCCGAAATACGGTCCCTGTGGGACGCCGACGAACTCGGACCGTTCCCCACCGGAGGCCACTGGATGGCCGCCGAAACGACGCTCACGCGGACGATGGACGCCCTCAAGCGCATCGACCCACCCCAGCGCGGTCCGGTCCTGTCCGACGTCACCCACGGCCTCGCCTGGTGGCTCCTGCCACACACCCTCGGCGAGGAACTGGACGACGTCCGCACAGTCACCGTCCACCCCCGCGGCTGGGTGCTCCGCTGCCCGCCCGTCCTGTACCCGGTCCGCGGCCGCGTCTGGCTGGAACGCCCCGACGGGAGCGGCCGGCTCAACGACCCTCTCCTGCTCGGCGCCACGCTCGGCCCCGGCGGTGGGCCCCGACTCCCCGCGGAGGCATGCGCATGACTCTCACCTCAGCAGCAACCACGGACAGCTTCCTGCGCGAGAGCCGCGGGCAGCGGCTGATCGACGCCGCGACATCCGACCGCGAGCTGGCAGCCGCGCAGGCCCTCGTCGAGGAAGAGACGATCCTCGCTCACCGCAGCGTGCAACGCGCGCTCGGCCTGGAGACGCCAAGTCCCTCGGCGGTCCGGTGGGAGGGGCTGGCCGGACGGGTGTACGGCCTCGGCCTGGACGAGGAGCAGCGCGCGTTCCTGGGGCTCGCCCTATCGATGCTGGGCATCGGGCACGTGTCGCTCGCCACGGTGTCCGATCTCGGAGAGCGGCGCCTGGCGGTCATGCTGCGCGCCATCGCGCGGCTCGCAGGCAACAACACGTTGGCGGTGGGGACGCGGCTCTGAACTCTCGCTGCCGGCTGCGTGGTCGGCAGCGAGTAGGGGCCGGCCTGCCCAGAGACCCGTGGGGGCAGACCGGTGACGGCTGCTCGCCGTCCTCGGCATCCCAGACTCAACGCGAGGGCGGGCGGGACCAGGCCCCGGCCGGACGCCGATCCGGTCGGGGCCACTCCATGCCCTACGCCTTCGGGTGGTCCGCCAGCAGGCTGCCGCGCTCGCAGTCCGGGCACGTCCTGCCGCTCACGGCCCTCGTCGGGAAGTCGAGGTCGGGCCGCACGTCATAGACGATCTTGTGGTCGTAGCCGCGGGAGTGGAAGGGGAATCGTCCGGCCTCGACGTCGTAGGCGTGAACAGTGATGCCGGACTCGTCGGCGCTGCGCAGGAGCCCCGACACGTCGTCCGCCTCCAGGGCGGTCTTCAGGTTGGTCATGAGGACAGACTGGTTCGCCGTCCGCCGCAACGCCAGGAATCAGCGAAACGGATTTCGCCCCGCCCTCTCAACGGTCCCACCAGGAGCGGCAAACGAGGTGGAGCCACGAGCGGCGTGGAAATGGTGGCAGCGCCGGAATTGAAAATCACCCGATCGGGGTCACAACCCGGACACAGGCCCCACACCGGTCGCTCATACGGCGCATGATGCGACCTCCATCACACGCACGTCCTGGGGGGACCATGCGCCGCGCCACCACCATGCTGCTCGCCTGCCTGCTGCTCGCCGGCGCCACCGTCGGCTGCTCATCCGGCGACGACAAGGCCGACGCGAAACCCACCACGCCCGCCCGCGTCACCGTCACCGCGACACCCTCACTCAGCCAGGCCGAGACGGAGCGCCAGTGCAGCGCCGCCGTTTCCGAAGCTGCGCCCGGGTGGGACGACTGGAACATCGACCCCGGGAAGTGGGCGGACGATCCGCGCACGCCGAAGGTCTGCCTGGGGTTGAAGGATGAGGAGTTCCCCTCTCGCGGGAACCGCGAGTTCATGGCCGCGTTCCTCGACGGGCTGGAGGCGGCGGACGATCCGCGCGCGCGTCAGTAGGCAGGACACGGCCCGGGGCTAGGGACTGTCCGATGGGTCGTGCGAGCTGATCAGGGCCGGTGGTTTGGGCGCAGATGACCTTCTCCGAAGGCACTGTGGTCGGGCTCGTCGGCGCTGAGGTGCTCGTCGCCAATCCGCTCACCCTTTCCTGCGTCGGCCGGTTGAGGAATTTGGTTGCGGTGGATCAGGCGGATGCGGTGATACTCCGACATGAGTAGAGACGCCGAGGTCATCGTGCTCGCCCGCGGGTCGGACGAGGTGATGGAACCGCTGACCCAGGAGGACCCGGAACGCACATGGCGAGGTCGCTTCGTCCCGATAGCGGGGCACTGGGGCTACGAGTTCGGGTGGGCCCTGGAGTTGGAGAAAGTGCGTGCCCGCAAGGGTCTGCTCAGGCACCTGGAGTCGCTGCCGTGGCCGTGTCCGCATACGGTGCAAGTTCTGCTCCGTGACCAGGACGACGACTGCTTCGGGCTATGGATGTTCCACGAGGGCCGACTGGTGGAAATCACCATTGCGCGCACCGAGCGTTTCCACCAGCCGGCACCGCCCAATGAGGAATTCGAACCTGACCCGGGCATGCTGCTACGCACCGACCAAGGCACGGCCCTGCCCGAGCAGACCCCAGAAGCACGCCGCGACACCCGCTCACCCTGGTAGACCGAGTTCGACAGCTCATCTGGGGACGTCAGGGCTGTCGACGCCCGCGTGCTCAGCGAACTGCGCCACCAGTACCCACCACCCAGGTGCTGACAAGCTGTGAACGAGGCGTTTTCACTGCGTACGGAGCCATAGGCGGATCGCAGCCACAGTGACCGTCCCATGGAAGACGTACGCCCGTTTGTCGAAGCGCGTGGCGACGGCGCGGAAGTTCTTGAGCCGGTTGATGGTCCGCTCGACCTCGTTGCGGCGGCGATAGATCGACTTGTCGAATCCTGTGGGCCGGCCTCCTTGGCTGCCGCGGCGCCGGCGGTTGGCCCGCTGGTCTCTCGGCTCGGGGATCGTGTGCTTGATCTGGCGCCTGCGCAGGTGACGCCGATTACGGCGTGATGAGTACGCTTTGTCTCCCCCGACATGGTCGGGTCGAGTGCGCGGTCGTCCACCAGCCTGCCGGGGCACACGGATCTTCTCCAGGACGGGAATCATCTGCGGTGCGTCCCCCCACTGGCCGGGCGTGATGACAAACCCGAGCGGGCGACACCCACCTTCCCCAGCAAGGTGGATCTTGCTCGTGAGCCCGCCTCGCGAGCGTCCCAGGCCCTCATCGGGACGGTGACGCGCCGGACTCTTGCGCCGACCCGGGCTCTTCGGGGCGCGAGTGGAGGCGCCGGCCGCGTGCTGATGAGCGCGGCAGGTCGTGGAATCGACGCTGACCACACTCCAGTCGATCCGGCCCTCGGCATCGACGTCGGCCTGGACGGCCCGCAGAATCCTCTCCCACGTGCCGTCCGCCGACCACCTGCGATGACGATCGTGAACCGTCTTCCAGCTACCGAAGCAGGGAGGAAGGTCCCGCCAGGGGAGGCCGGTCCGCTGCCGGAACAGAATCCCGTTGATCACACGGCGGTGGGACTGCCAGCGTCCACCCCGTCCGTGATTCGTTGGCAAGTGCGGCTCCAGTCGAGCCCACTCTTCATCCGCAAGATCTCCCCGCCCCATGTCCCACGGGACGAGTGCCCAGCGGGAGCGTCACTCGACCCATCGGACACGACCTAGGTCTAGCACCCCCGCTAGTACCAGATCTTGCCCTTGACCTGCGACCTAGCGTCTAGCAGCGGCACCCCCGGACGCCGTCATTCCCGCCCGAGAGAGGAATCCCGCCCCATGGTCACTGCTTGCCTGCTGTTCCTGCTCGTGCTCGGCCGCTACGCAGTGTTGTGTGCGGTAAAGCCGTTCGCGCCGTGCCGCCGATGTGCCGGCCGAGGGGAGATCGAGCGCTTCCGAAAGGCGCACACCTGCCCCCGGTGCCGTGGCCACCGGCTCCGGGGGCGCCTCGGACGCCGGGCCCACAACGCGTTGGTCCGTACGTACGACGACGGCAGCCGCTGATCGCAGCAAGCGCTCCGGCTATGGCTGCGAGGTGCCGTTCATGGAGTTGGTCCGTTGCTTCGGAGGGCGCTGCTTCGGTGCCGCTTTCGGCTTAGGGTCTTTCCGTTCGGCCGATGACCTGCCTCTGTGGGAGCTGGTGGCAAGAACCTCGTTAATGATCTGACACCGCACATCCTGGGCGTGATCGGCGTCGAGTCCTGCCGTCAGTCGTTCAGCGGTCAGATAGAAGCTGTTCAAGACCGGTTGGTCGAAGTATCGGTTCAGTTGGCCGATTGACTCCTTGTACATCGACAGATACGTCTTGGTGAGGTATCCGGACAAGACGGTGCTGAATGCGGCGAGAGCACCAATGAACCAGCGGACTTGATCGAGCGGAACGAATGCCACGGCGAACGCGGCACACACCAGCAGAAGCAAACCGATGTGCATCGCGACCCGGGATGACTTGAACGATTTGTCAGCCTGTTCAGTCACGATCCGGTGATAGGTGTCGATCTGGCCCTGGTTGAGTTCCATGAGAGTAGCCAGCTCGGTGGTCTTCTTCAGCTTCTCCAGCGCTTCATGCCGTAGCTCTTGCTGGGTCTTCAACTGCTCAGCGATACGCGCGTTCTGATTCTTCATGTACGTGCGCCGCGTGATCAGCCAAGGAACAGTGATGAGGAGAAGGATGAGGCAGGTGGCTCCAACACCAGCGACTGCTGTCCACACAGCCCTGTCTGCATCGCCATTCTTGTCGGCTGCCAGGGACAGAAGCATGGCTCCCACTCCGGCGATACCAAGGGCGATCGACCCGGCTGCGAAGAATGCCGCTTTGCGATCGTCCTTGCCCTGGAAGGCCACGTAGTGGCCCTGACGGTAGACGTCTCCGCTCATCGCGACCCCGATGGTCCCCGAGCTTACAATTCTGCCGTCGGCCTCACCGCTCATACTTAACCCCCTGATCAGGACCGGAAGCCTAGTGCCGGCCCTACGTACGCGGGACCGGTTCGCGTGAACTAGTGACTTGCCGCACCCGCCGGGCTTCTGGGCCGGTAGGCGAGAGGAGCGGTCCCTCGGGGCCGCTCCTCTACTTCAGGCGGCTTTCAGCGGGCTGTTCGATGCCCGCAGCAAGCTGTGGATCCGGGCATCCCGCACCCGGGCCTCCGGGTGCTTCGGCCCGAACGCCTCGGCCATGACCTGAGAGACGGCATACATGGTCAGGGTGTCCGGCGGGATCGGCGTCCCCGTCGTGCCGTTCAGCCGCAGTGTTCCGCCGCTGCCGTGGCCGGTCTCGTAGCAGTCGACGGTCTCGTCACCGAGGGGCAGCCCCAGCTCCGCGAGTCGGGCATGTACTGCTCCGATGGCGTCGTTGTGCCCACGAACTGTCAGGAACAGTGCGCCCAGCTCGCGAGCTGCGTCGTGGATCGCCTTGACGATGGCGTCGTCGGACTTGGACAGCTTGGCGCTCATGGCCTTCACATCTGCCGCGTGGGGGCGCTCGGCGGCCTTGCGGTTCTTCAGGGCCTGGTCCTGTGCGGCCTTGCGTTCCTTCAGCTCGGCGAGATGCCCCATCCTCAGCCGGATCGCATCTGCCGTCTCGTCCCGGTTGGCCATGCGCAGACGCGCGCCCCGCTCCCGCATCTCGGCGACGCGGGCCTCGGCCTGCTCAGTGATCACGTGCTGCTCCTTCAGGCAATGGATCGGCGGGCCGCTGCGCGGGCTCGCGCGCGGTCCGTGTGCTGCTGCCGCGCAGACTCCGGGGCTGCCGTGGCGAACAGGGCCTGCGCCTCGCGGATGCTGCGCCGGGCGTCAGCGTCACCGGCGAGCGCGGCGTCTTGATGCTTGGTCATCGCACGGATGTGCGCTCGACTCGCGCTGAGGGCCATGCCGTGATCCGAGGCTTCGTATGCGGCGCGTATATCGTGAATGCCGTGGGGTCGAGTCGCCATTACGTTCCCTTTCGGTGCGGCCGAATATTTGATCCCCTCTCTTTATTCTAATGGGGAACGCGGGTTCTTGAGTGCGAAATCCCGCTTTGTCAACCCTGATTGTGGAACTATTTATTTTGCCGAGAAATTACCTAAAAATCTTTTCGATTTGAGCGCGCAGGACCACATGGTGTGGCGCGGATTTTCAAGCCTATAGCGATTCCGGCATTTCGTATGAATCGGATTCTTTGGTCAAGGTGTGCTTGAGGGTTCCGGCTGGTCGTCGCCATCAAGGACCCTTTTTGCGATCTCCAGGAATCGATCCCGAGCGTGGTGGTACGCATTAGCTTCTTGGGTCGCTTGTCCGTCGCTACGCTCCCGGGCTTCGTGAGCTTGACTGAACGAATCCACGACTTGCTCGACCCCTTCGAGGACTGACTCTGGTCCCTCAAGGGAGATGGCGGCCAAAGCCCGCACGATAGGTGACACGTCGGAGAAATTTCCGCGCTCGATGCTTTCTGCTACGTCCAGAAATTCGATGTACACCTGTCGCCGCCTTTCGTCGATGCGGGCACGCCGCTGCTCGTCGAGAGTGGCCTGCACCGTGTGCAACAGCGCGTCCGCCTGGCGTTCCCCAGCGTGCTTTGCGGCCTCGGCCTGCCGCAGCCCGGCGCTCCGCGTGTACCACCCTGTGACGATCGAACCCGCCACCGCTGAACCGGCCGCGATCAGCGCGACCCCCCATTCGCTCATGGATGGAGTCTGCCGGTCGACGGCCCGTGAAACGGGGGGATCGGTCGTACTCGTGCAGGGCCGCGGCGAGTTGCCGACCCTCGGGGGCGTGACGCCGCAGGAGCGCACCGGCCGTCGTGTGCAGTTCGTTCCACGAGGGTGGACGGTCGACGGCGAGGGCATCCTCCAGCACCGTGCGGACGGGGTGATTGCCGGCCGGGAGGGCGTGACCATCATGCTCGCCGTCTGGGTCCGTCGCGGGGGCCTTGGTGTGTTCGCTTGAAGCTGCTCAGAGCCAGAGAGACCAGACGCTCGCTCCGGAGCCCAGTACGACGCCCAGAAGCGTCAGCAGGAGAGGGGCTTTCAGCGAGTCTGAGGCCTGCTCCAGCACGTTCAGGCGGATGAGCTCCTTGAGATAGGAGACATCGTTCCACGAGGAGGACGGCGGCAACACCATCTCCATGTGCAGCTTCTTCTCATCTTCCGGCATCTCAGATGCCAGAAGAATCTGGATCCCGCGCCATTGCCAGTCCAGCTTTCGATACTCGGCCCGTAGCTCGCCACCGCCCCAAATGAGCCCGCCGATGGTGAAGAGCAGGGCAAGGATGGTGAGGGCTGCGACCGTGCCGCGCTGGCCGTCGAGGCCGGCGGCGAGGACCACGCTGGCCCCCGCGGCGAAGCCTGCGCCTAGAGCCGACCAGTGGCGCGCCGTCACTCGGGGATGGCCTGATCGCGGACGAAGGAGCCCATGCCGGGCGTGGTGACCAGCAGACCTTCTTCGCGCAATGCGGCGGTCGCCTTCCGCACGGTGCCGCGGGCGACGCCGAACTCCGCCTCCATCTGGACCTCGGAGACGAGCGTGCGGGGCGGCAGCTCGCCGCTGATGATGCGGGCGCGGAGCACTTCTGCGATCTGCTCCCACTTGGGCCGGGTCGGGTCGTAGTCGATCACCCGTCCGACTGTAGGTATGCGGACGTATTAGGGCATAGATATACATAGCCATGCCTAGGTATAGACAGGTGTGTACAGGACTCTTACGGTGGCGGCCTAGGAGGCCCCGGCGACCGCGCGAACGGCCCCGGGGCGTGGCCGACGCTTCGAGGAGCGCGACATGACGCAACGTAGCGGCCGCCCGGCGGCCGTGGCAGAGGCCCTGCCGCTGGATGTGGAGACGATGAGGGCGACGGCCCGGCTGCTCCTGGGGGAGGACGCCGAACTGCCCACCGAGACCGAGCTGAACACCCTGACGCTCACACTGCGCGGGCACATGATGCTGCTCATCCCGGCCGTCGAGGACGTGGCCCGGCCGCTGCCCGAGGACGACGTGCCCCGGGCCTGCGCGATGGCGTGCCTAGGGGAGTCCCGCATGCGGCTCGGGCTGGAGCCGGGGGTCACCCTGCCCGCCGCCGTGGCCCACGCGCAGCGGCTCGCCCGTTCCGTGAACGCGTTGTGCGATCACGTGGAGAACCTGAACGGGGGGCACAGGTGAGCGCGCTCCGGATCTGCCGCCACTGCGACGAATCGATCACCGACCCGGACGACGCGGTCCTCATCGGTTGCGATCTCGGCAACTCCGGTCCGGGCTGGGACGTCTGGGCGCACACCAGGCACGCTGCGTTGGTCGGGCCGGACCCGGACGCGGTGCGGATCCTGGCCCGCGTCCTTCTCGCGCGAGCGCAGCAGTGAGCCGGCCGTCTGCTGTTCGTCACTCACCTACGTCACGAAGGTACGTATGTCAGTCGAGAATCCCCCGCAGGCAGCGGCACTGGCCGACCTGCGCAAACTGTCCGGGCTGTCGCAGCTTGAGGTCGCCCGGCGGATGGGCGTCAGCAAGGCGCGGACCGGCCAGATCGAACTGGACTTCCCGAACGTGCGTTTCTCCGTGGTGGAGGCATACATCAAGGCCCTCGGCGGGCGTATCGAGTTCGCCGCTGTCGGGCCCGTCGATGTGTGGGCGGACGAGATCGCGCAGGACCCGCGAGGCCCCCGTGATCACGGCGACCGTACCCGCGTCCGCTCTGAGGGCGGCTGACGGCCCGTGAGGCGGACGGCGGGAGTGCCCGCCGTCCGTCCTTGGAACGCGACCCTGAGGGGCGCTCAGGGGCTTGGGCGGCGCTGCTGCGGCAGTCGGACGCGCGATAGAGGGAACAGAGCGATCTGGACCCACTCTCGCGTCTGATGCACGACTGCCAGCCCTTCGCCCTCGAACCGGATGCGCAGCCTCGCCGGTGCGCCGCCCGCCCTCTCGGCCGCGCTCAGCCGTACGGTGCTCACGGCTGCCGTCATGCCCCGCCTGAGAGCCCAGCGAGAGGCGCCGGACCGGACGGCGCGGACGGAGTCGAAGTCGGTCCCCTCGATGATCTCGTGTTGCAGGAGTTCATCGTCGGTATCCAGCGGGACCGGCTCCATGCGCCTTTCCTTCTCTCCCTCATGGGGCTGCGCCCCGGGGAAGTCGCGGGGCTGCGCTGGGAAGACGTCGACCTGGAGTTCGGGACGCTTTCGGTTGTAAACACCAGGACGATGGTCAAGAACAGCTACGTCATCGAGAAGGACACCAAGACCAGTTCAGGGGAGCGGGACCTTCCGCTGCCGGACAAGGTGAAGGAGGCGCTGAAGAAGTTCAAGGCCCGTCAGGCGCGCGAGAAGCTCGCGGCGGGGGAAGCGTACGAAGAGAGCCGGTACGTGCTGGTGGACGACCTCGGTCGCGTCCTGACCACGCGCCACCTGCGTGAGCAGGCATACGACCTGATGAAGCGTCTGCAACTCCGGAGGGTGCGCCTCTACGACGCTCGTCACTCCTGCCTCAAGTACCTGGCTGTCAACGGAGTCACGGACGTGGTCCTCGCCGCCTGGGCGGGCCACACGAACGCGGCCTTCACGAAGGCCCGGTACATCGCCCCCGATGTCGAAGACCTGCGCCCTGCGGCCTTCGCATGGGACGGTCTTCACGGCGCTCTTCCGGTGCCGATGTGAGAAGTTGTGAGATCTGATCACTAAGTGATCAGGAAAAAGTGCCTCTGACCTGGTAGTACGTGCCCCACCGCAGATCCAAACTTCGATTCTGCGCGGTGGCGCGGGCATCCGCCCGGTGTGCGGGGCCCGCGAGCTGCGCCTACCGTGGCTCGCATGGGCGATGCGGTGGAACTCGAAGCGGCCGGCAGGAGCGTTCGTCTGTCCAGCCCGGACAAGATCTTCTTCCCTGAGCGCGGATTCACGAAGCTGGACCTCGCCCAGTACTACCTCGCCGTCGGCGACGGCATCCTGCGCGCCCTGCGCAACCGCCCCACCACCCTGGAGCGCTACCCGGACGGGGTGACCGGGGAGTCCTTCTTCCAGAAGCGGGCGCCCAAGAACATGCCCGACTGGATCCCGACCGCCCACATCACCTTCCCCAGCGGCCGCAGCGCCGATGAGATGTGCCCCACCGAGCCGGCCGCCGTGCTGTGGGCCGCGCAGTTCGGCACGCTCACCTTCCATCCCTGGCCGGTCCGCCGCGACGACGTCGACAGTCCCGACGAACTGCGCATCGACCTCGACCCGCAGCCCGGCACGGACTACGCCGACGCGGTGCGCGCCGCCCACGAACTGCGCGAGGTCCTGCACGAGTACGGCGGTCTGCGGGGCTGGCCCAAGACCTCCGGGGGCCGCGGCCTCCATGTCTTCGTGCCCATCCAGCCGCGCTGGACCTTCACCCAGGTGCGCCGGGCTGCCATCGCCGTCGGGCGCGAGCTCGAACGCCGTATGCCCGACCAGGTCACCACCGCCTGGTGGAAGGAGGAGCGGGGCGAGAAGATCTTCGTGGACTACAACCAGACGGCCCGGGACCGCACCATCGCCTCGGCCTATTCCGTACGTCCCCGCCCGCACGCCCCGGTCTCCGCACCGCTGCGCTGGGACGAGGTGCAGGACGCCAGACCCCGGGACTTCGACCTGGCGACCATGCCGGGCCGCTTCGCCGAACTCGGCGACGTGCACGCCGACATGGACGAGCACGCCTTCTCGCTGGAGGCCCTGCTCGAACTCGCCAGCCGCGACGAGCACGACCACGGTCTCGGCGACCTCCCGTACCCGCCCGAGTACCCGAAGATGCCGGGCGAGCCCAAGCGGGTGCAGCCGAGCCGCGCGAAGCACGAGGACGCCTAGAGTCCGGGGCCGGCCTCGGGGCCCGCCTGGGGCCCTCTCCGCCAAGTCACCCTGTGGTGACACCGGTTCGAGGCGTTTTCGATGATCGGGGAGCACCCCCACGGAGCGAGCGGTCGCGCGGCTATCCTGATCGGCATCCGCCGAGGAGGTGCCCTGAGGTGACCGAGACAGCGTCGCGCCCCACGCTGGAGGCCGTGGCCGCGCGGGCCGGGGTCTCCCGGGCCACCGTGTCACGGGTCGTGAACGGTGGGGACGGAGTCCGTGAGCCGCTCGTCGAGCGGGTGCGCCGGGCCGTCGAAGAACTGGGCTACGTGCCGAACCAGGCCGCCCGCAGCCTCGTCACCCGGCGCCACGACGCGGTCGCCGTGGTGATCGCCGAGCCCGAGACGCGGGTCTTCGCCGACCCGTTCTTCGCACTCCAGCTCCGGGGCATCAGCAAGGAGCTGACGGCCAACGACTCCCAACTGGTCCTGCTGCTCACGGAAGGGCGCGACGACCACGCCCGCGTCGCCCGCTATCTCGCCGGCGGCCATGTCGACGGCGCGCTCGTGTTCTCCCTGCACCTCGACGACCCGCTGCCGGGCCTCATCCACGGCGCAGGTGTGCCGACCGTGTTCGGTGGACGGCCCGGCTGGGGCGACGGCGTCCGCGAAGCCGTGTATGTCGACTGCGACAACCGCGGCGGAGCCCGCCAGGCCGTTCGCCACCTTCTCGGTCTCGGGCGGACGCGCGTCGCCCACATCACCGGTGCCCTCGACCAGACGTCCGCCGTCGACCGGCTCGACGGCTTCCGGGACGTCATGGCCGACGCCGGTCCGGAGCTCGTCGCGCAGGGGGACTTCACCCCCGCCGGCGGCGAACGCGCGATGCGGGAAATCCTGGAGCGCCGCCCCGACGTCGACGCGGTGTTCGTGGCGAACGACCTGTCGGCCCTGGGCGTGCTGCGCGTGCTGCGTGAGCACGGACGACGGGTGCCCGACGACGTTGCCGTGATCGGCTTCGACGACATGCTGCCGATAGCCGAACAGACGGATCCGCCGCTGACGACGGTGCGTCAGGACATAGAGGAGATGGGCCGGCTGATGGCCCGGCTGCTGATCCGCGGTCTTGAGGGCGGCCCCGCCGCGCAGGACCCGGCGCCCGATCCCGCCGGAGTGGTCCTGCCGACGACGATCGTACGACGGGCCTCGGCGTAGGGCTGAAGACCGTGGTGCGAGGGGCCTCGGCGCGGCGCCGGCGCCGGTGGCACGACGGGGCTCGGCCTGGCGCGCGGGACCTCTCGGCGCGGGGCCGGTGGGATTGCCCCGCGCCGGCCCCGGCGACCGGGGGCGTCAGCTCTGCTGTGGGGCGCTCTTGATCACCGCGAAGCGCGCCCCGTACGGATCGGCGAGCTTGGCGATGCGGCCGACGCCCTCCATGTCCGTGGCGGGCATACGGACCGTACCGCCGAGTTCCCCGGCCCTGGCGACCACGGCGTCCGTGTCGGGGACCTCGATGTACGGCAGCCAGTACGCGCCGGCCTTCGCCTCGACCGGGTCGTCCGCGAGCGGCATCAGGCCGCCGAACACGCCCTCCGCCTCGGTCTCCGCGGGGTTGACACAGGTGTAGGTCCCGCCCGGGAACTGGAACGCCGAAGTCTGCCACCCGAAGACGGAGTTGTAGAACGCGGCGGCCGCGGCGATGTCCGGCGTGCAGAGCTCGACCCAGCACAGCGAACCGGGGTCGCCCGCCATGCCCAGGCCCTTGGTCCGGCCGGGCTGCCACACGCCGAAGGTCACGCCCGCCTGATCGGCGAGCATGGCCATGTGGCCCTCGCCCATCACGTCCATGGGCGGCATGAGCACCGTGCCCTTGTGCTGCTCGACCGCCTTGGCGGAGGCTTCGGCGTCCGCGGTCCGGAAGTAGACGTTCCAGGACGGCGGGCCCTGCTCGGCGGTGATCTGCATCCCCCCGGCCACGGTCTTGCCGTCCACCTGGAAGAAGCCGTAGCCACCGGCGTCCGGCCCCGCCGACTGGAACCGCCAGCCGAAGATGCCTCCGTAGAAGGCGATGGCGCCTTCGATGTCGGCCGTGCCGACATCCAGCCAGTTCGGGGAGCCGTTGACGAAGCTGGTGGTGAGCATGATTGCCCTCCTTTGAGGGGTCCCGTTGCCTTTGATGCCGAGTCTTCCACCGCCCACTGACAATCGCCCCGGAGACGCGCAAACCGCCCGGAGCGGCGACGTCCGTCACTCCGAGTGGCCGCCGGGATTCGTATCGTCGCCGACTTCTCCCGCGCGCCGCCGTGCCCTAGGCCTTCCCGCGGGGCCATCATCGAGGCCGCCGGAAGCCTTGGTACACCGCGTTGATCCCGCGTTGATCGAACGTTTTTCGCCGCCGGGCACGCTGTGACCATGTACTCGGTAACCATCACTCCGTCCGACCTCGCCTGGCAGGAACAGGCGTTGTGCGCGCAGACGGGGGCGGACTTCTTCTTTCCCGAGCCGGGCAGCTCGGTACGCGACGCCAAGCGCATCTGCGGGATGTGCGTGATGCGTCCCGCGTGCCTCGAATACGCGCTGAGCAACGACGAACGCTTCGGCGTGTGGGGCGGACTCTCCGAGAAGGAGCGCCTCGGCCTGCGGCGCGCCCTGGAGTGACACGCCCCCGGCCTCCTTTCGACTGCCGTCGTGGATCATCGGAGTGAGCTGATTGGCATATGCGCTTGGACAGTGACAAATGTGCGTATGACGTCCTCTGATCGTTGTCACCGACACCGAAAGGGATGTCATGGCCGACAGCAAGGCCGACAAAGCAAAAAAAGCCGCCGGGTCGATCGGACTCGTGACGCCGTTGGGGAAGTCTGCCGCCGCGCAGGCTCCCCGGGCCGACGAGGAGTGGCAGCTCCCCGGCGGCAGTGCGCGGGTGTACTACGGACAGGGCCAGAAGGGAGTGGTCCGGCCGGTGGTCCTCGCCGACGGCTTCAACCTCGGGCCGTCCGACTTCGACTGGCTGTGGGACGGGCTGGAGAACGGTGAGTTCCCGTTCATCAGCCGGCTCCGGCAGCGGGGACGCACGCTGATCCTCGTCGGGTTCGACGAGCGGAGCGAGTCGATCCTGCGCAACGCCGAGACGATGACCGCCGCGATCATGCGGACCATCGCCGAGCAGCTCGGCGACGCCCGGCTGCTCGTCGGCGGGTTCAGCATGGGCGGCATCGTCGCCCGCTACGCGCTGGCGAAGATGGAAATGCAGCGCATGGACCACCGGGTCGCCTGCTACGTGTCGTTCGACAGCCCGCACCGGGGAGGGTGGGTGCCGATCGGGCTCCAGGCGTTCGCGCACTACCTCGCCGACGCCGGCGACGACACCTACCTGCGGCAGATCAGCAGCCCCGCCTCCCAGCAGATGCTCTGGCGCCACCTGGACGCTCTCGACGGCACGCCGAAGGAGAGCCCGCTGCGCACGGAGTTCAAGCACCAGTTGGAGCGGGTGGGCGGCTGGCCGCGCATCCCGCGCCTGCTCGGGGTCTCCAGCGGACGCGGTGACGGCGTGGGCAACGGGGTGCGCGCCGGGGCGAAGGCGCTGACCTGCGCCGGGCCGCTCTTCGACGGCACGTACTTCCTCGCCCAGCCGAAGGGCGAGGCGGCGGAGGTGGCCGTGCTCGACGGCATCCTCGGCGGACCGCACACGATCACCACGAGCGGGTTCCCCGAACTGGACGGCGCGCCCGGCGGGACGCTCGAATCGTTCGGCATCGTCGGAGACACGCTCAAGGCGTTCGGCGAGAACATCGACATGGTCCACCGGGCCGTGTGCTTCGTCCCGTCCGTCAGCGCGGTCTCGGTCCGCGACCTGGACCGGCAGGAGAACCTGTACGTCAACATCGACCAGCTGCCCCCGGACCAGTCCGATCTCGACGACTTCATGCTCTCCGAGCGCAACGACCCGCACGCCATCATGACGCCGGAGATCGGGGAGTGGGTCCTGGACCGGCTCCCCGACTAGACCGGCCCGGGACTGGACCGGTCGGGGACCGGGCAGCCGCGCGACCGGTCGTGGCCCACGGGGCCACGGCATGTGCGGGCGCCCCGGCAGGACCTGAACCCTGCCGGGGCGCCCGCGCCCGTTCCTGTCCGCCCGGGACGGGTCACGCGGTGGCGCGGGCCGCCATCCGGGCCTTGCGGGCGGCGAGCTTCTCGTCGAACTTCGAGGCCTCGGCGTCGAGGCCGCCCATGAAGAAGCCGAGCTCCTCCTGGGCCTTGAGGCCCTCGGGGCCGAGGCCGTCGATCTCCAGGATCCTGAGGTGACGCAGCACCGGCTGGATCACGTCGTCGTGGTGGATGCGCAGGTTGTAGATCTCGCCGATGGCCATCTGCGCGGCCATGCGCTCGAAGCCGGGCATGCCGTGACCGGGCATCCGGAAGTTGACGACGACGTCACGGACGGCCTGCATGGTCAGGTCGGGGGCGAGCTCGAACGCGGCCTTCAGAAGGTTGCGGTAGAAGACCATGTGGAGGTTCTCGTCGGTCGCGATGCGCGCCAGCATGCGGTCGCAGACCGGGTCGCCCGACTGGTGGCCGGTGTTGCGGTGCGAGACGCGGGTCGCCAGCTCCTGGAAGGCGACGTACGCGACCGAGTGCAGCATCGAGTGACGGTTGTCCGACTCGAAGCCCTCGCTCATGTGCTGCATCCGGAAGGCCTCGAGCTTGTCCGGGTCCACCGCGCGCGAGGCGAGCAGGTAGTCGCGCATCACGATGCCGTGCCGGCCCTCCTCCGCCGTCCAGCGGTGCACCCAGGTGCCCCAGGCGCCGTCGCGGCCGAAGAGGGACGCGATCTCGTGGTGGTAGCTCGGGAGGTTGTCCTCGGTGAGCAGGTTCACGACGAGCGCGATCCGGCCGATCTCGGTGACCTTGGACTGCTCCTTGTCCCAGGCCTCGCCGTCCTCGAAGATCCCGGGGAAGTTGCGGGCGTCGCTGAAGGGCACGTACTCGTGCGGCATCCAGTCCTTGGCCACCTTCAGGTGGCGGTTGAGCTCCGTCTCGACGACTTCCTCCAGCGCGTACAGCAGACGAGCGTCGGTCCAGGCGGCTGCCGGGCTGCCGAGGTCGGGGGAAGTGATCGTCACTGGTGCTCCAGGGAGGGACGGGACAACGAGCTGATACCTAACCTACGGCATCGTAGGCTACGTCTCCGTAGGTTACGTCTCCGTAGGTTAAGAAGCCCGTAAACACTGCTGATCAGCGGTGTTGCGGGCGAGGGTACGCCGCTTCCGCCCCCTGCCGGAGAGGCCCCCGGGCGTCGAGGGGCGGGACCGAATGGGTGACTCGCTCACTCGTTCAGACGTACAGCTCCCGAAGTCTCACCGAGAGGCAGGTCACGCAGCCTTCGAGCTTCTCGAACTCGCTGATGTCCACCACGACCGGTTCATGGCCGAGGTCGGCGAGCAGTTCCGCGGTCTTCGGGGCGGACGCGGCTATCAGCAGCTTCCCGCCGCCCAGGAGCACCACGTGCGCCCCGGACTCCTCCGGGACGGCCAGGAAGCGCGGGAACAACGAGGGCGTGTCCACGAGCGGCTCGTGCCCGATCACCGTCCCGTCGGGCAGAGCGGTGACCGCCGACTTCAGATGCAGCACCTTGCTGACGGGAACGGTGACGACCCGCGCCCCGAGCGGTTCGAAGGCGGCGCGCAACTGCTGGACCCCGGCCGCGTTCGTCCGGCCGCCGCGGCCCACGTAGATCGTGTCGCCCACCTTCAGGACGTCGCCGCCGTCGAGGGTGCCCGGATCCCAGATCCAGTTCACCGAGCAGCCGAGGCGTGCCACGGCCTCCTCGACCCCCGGCGTCTCGGCCCGGCGGGACTCCGCGCCGGGCCGGGCGATGAGCGCGACATTGCGGAAGACGACGACGGCGTCCTCGACGAACACCGCGTCCGGACAGTCCTCGGCCGGGTCCACCTCGACGGTCTCCCAGCCGTGCGTCCGCAGCGCCTCGGTGTACGCCTCCCACTGCTCGACCGCGAGATCGACCTCCACCTCCGTGCGTTCCAAGTGGGTCACCAGCCCCTCGGCGAGGCGGGGGCCGGGCCGGCGGACGAGCGCTTTCTGACTGGGCACGGGCGGGTCTCCGAATCGGCTGGGGGTGTCGAACGCACCATCATGCAGCGCGGTTCGCGCCCACAGAAGACCCCCGGCCCGACACCGGGCACCGCCCACCCCCGACGCTAGGCCGCCTCCGCCTCCCCGCACTATGAGGAATACCCGACAGTTTCCGGAGCGATTTCTTTCAGTTCTCCTCCTTCCAGCAGCAGCCGTCGCGTGATGCCGATCGACTCCAGGAACGGCATGTCGTGGCTGGCGACGATCAGTGCCCCTTCGTACGACTCCAGGGCCGTGGTGAGCTGGTGCACGCTCGCCATGTCGAGGTTGTTCGTCGGCTCGTCGAGCATCAGGAGCTGCGGGGCGGGCTCGGCCAGCATCAGGGCCGCGAGCGCCGCGCGGAAACGTTCGCCGCCGGAGAGCGTCGCCGCCCGCTGGTCGGCCTTCGTCCCCTTGAACAGGAAGCGGGCGAGCCGGGCCCGGATCCGGTTGCCGGTGGCGGCGGGCGCGTACCGGGCCACGTTCTCGGCGACCGTCAGCTCGTCGTCGAGGACATCGAGCCGCTGGGGCAGGAAGCGCAGGGGCACATGGGCGTGCGCCTCACCGGACACGGCGTCCAGCTCCCCGGCGATCGTGCGCAGGAGTGTCGTCTTGCCCGATCCGTTGCGCCCGACGATCGCGACGCGTTCGGGTCCGCGAAGATCGAACACGCCGTTCACCCGTGCACCGTGCATCAGCTCCAGCCGGTCGAGGGTGAGGACGTCGCGCCCCGGCGGCACCGCCGTGTACGGCAGGTCGATCCGGATCACGTCGTCGTCCCGTACGGCCTCCACCGCCTCGTCGAGGCGCTCCTTCGCCTCGCTCAGCCTGCCCTCGTGCAGGAGCCGGTGCTTGCCCGCGGACTCCTGGGCCGACCGTTTGCGCGCTCCCATGACGATCTTCGGTTCGCGCTTCTGGTCGTTCATCTTCTGCCCGTACCGCCTGCGCCGGGCCAACTTGACCTGAGCGTCGACCAGTTCGCGCTTCTGCTTCTTCAGATCGGACTCGGCGACGCGCACCATGCGCTCCGCCGCCTCCTGTTCGGCGGCGAGCGCCTCCTCGTACGCGGAGAAGTTCCCGCCGTACCAGGTGACCTCGCCGGAGTGCAGATCGGCGATCTGGTCGGCCAGATCGAGGAGTTCGCGGTCGTGACTGACCACGATCATGACTCCGGACCAGGCTTCCACGGCCGCGTACAGCCGCTGTCGCGCGTACAGGTCGAGGTTGTTGGTGGGTTCGTCGAGCAGCAGGACGTCGGGCCGGCGCAGCAGGAGCGCGGCCAGCCGCAGCAGCACCGACTCGCCGCCGGACACCTCACCGATCGTACGGTCCAGGTCGATGTGTCCGAGGCCGAGTTCGCCGAGGGTCGCGCGGGCCCGCTCCTCGACGTCCCAGTCGTCGCCGACGACGTCGAAGTGCTCCTCGGACACGTCACCCGCCTCGATCGCGTGCAGGGCGGCGCGGACCGCGCGGATGCCGAGGGCCTCGTCGACCCGCAGCGCGGTGTCGAGGGTGACGTTCTGCGGCAGACGGCCGACCTCGCCGGCGACCCGGACGGTCCCGTCGGCCGAGGTGAGCTCTCCGGCGATCAGCTTCAACAGGGTCGACTTGCCCGAGCCGTTGACGCCGACGAGTCCGGTGACGCCCGGTCCGAAGGCGACCTGGAGACCGTCGAAGACCTCGGTGCCGTCCGGCCAGGCGAAGGACAGGGAGGTACAGGTGACGGAGGTGGGGAACGTTGACATGAGAGCCTCGCGATTGCTGGATGCGGTCGGGGGTACGCGTACGGGACACCGCGAGGCGACGACGATCCGGTTCGGAGGAGAGCGGGAAGAACGGGCTCCGCACCCTGGGACGGCTCGAACGCCGAGGTCGCACGCTGCGCACACGCGGGTCCGACGGGACCGGCTGTGTGACGCGGTGTCTCCGACCTCAGACGAGCAACGTCCTTCTCCATTCGACGGCAACAGAACCGCTTCACACCGTAGGGACGGTCCCGAGGGCTGTCAAAGGATTAACGCGCCCCACCGACGAACGCGCCCCACCGACGAACCGAGGAGATCCCGTGCCGAACGGCTCGCTCTCGTTGCCCGCCCGGCTCTACCTCCTGGCGTGGGACACCACGAAGGGGAGGATCACCGGGTCCACCCACCTCCACCACCTGGTCCGCGCCGGCGCCCTCACCGAGCTCGCCCAGCGCGGGCTGCTCGTCGACGACGACGGCATCGTCACCCCCGTCGACGCCGACTCCCGGACCGGGGACGTCGTTCTCGACGGGCTCCTGGAACTCGTGGCGGAGTCCCGGCCCCGGCGGTGGAAGCCGTGGGTCACCTCACGGGCCCGGGTCACCCTGGACGCGGTCCGCGCCCAGCTCGCGGCCGAGGGATACCTGCGGGCGGAGCGCAAGCGGGTCTTCGGGATCTTCCCGTCCGTCGAGTACGAGCTGGACCGGGTCCCCGTGGTGGAAGCCCTGCGCGAGGACGCACGGGAGGTGCTGGAGGGACCGGTACCCGTCGCCGACGTCGGTGACCGCGACGCCGCCCTCGTCGCCCTGGCCACGGCCGCCGAGCTGCGTACCTTCGCGTCGCCCAAGGAGCGCAGACTCCACCGCGCCCGCATCGACGAGCTCACCGAGCGCGGGGGAGCGGCGGCTCCCGCCCTGAGGAAGGTCATCCGGGACGTCCGCACGGCGGTGGTCGTGGCGGCCACGACGGCCTCCTCCACGACCGCTGCCACGACGGCGTCGAACTGAACGTGGCGAAGGCCACGTCGAACCGGACGCCCGGCGCGGGACGGGCTCGCCCCGGGAATCCACGTTCCCGGGGGCGCGCCCGGCCCGTCGTGCGCCCGGCACCCCCGTCCATGTCGGATTCCTGCCAGCGTCCCTCGCACCGGGCTGCTTGGCTTGTCCCCATGACCGACACCGAGCGACTCCGTGACTCCGCCCTCGCCTTCCGCGCCCTGCACGTGCCCGGCCGGCCCCTCGTCCTGGCGAACGCCTGGGACGCGGTGAGCGCCCGGATCGTCGAGGACGCGGGCGCCGCGGCGGTGGCGACGACCAGCGCGGGCCTCGCCTGGACGCTGGGAGCGGCGGACGGGGACCGGCTGGACAGGGAGGACGCGTTCGCGGCCGTCGCGCGGATCGCCGCCGTGGTCCGGGTGCCGGTCAGCGCGGACATCGAGAGCGGCTACGCGTCCGACGCCACGGGCGTGGGGGACACCGTAAGGGCGGTGCTCGCGGCGGGCGCGGTGGGCGTCAACATCGAGGACGCCCTGTACGAGGAGGGGGCCGGGCCGCTGCGGCCGCGGGCGGAGCAGGCGGAGCGCGTCGCGGCGGTCCGCGCGGCCGCCGACGCGGCGGGGGTTCCCCTGTTTGTCAACGCTCGCATCGACACGTTTCTGCGCGGCGCGGGCGGGGTGGAGGAGACCCTGGAGCGGGCCGCCGCCTTCCTGGCGGCGGGAGCCGACGGGGTCTTCGTCCCCGGAACCGTCGATCCGGTGACCGTGAAGGCGCTCGTCGAGGGCATCGAAGGCCCCCTGAACATCCTGGTGGGCCCCGGGGCGTCGTCCGTGGACGAGCTGGCCGCACTCGGCGTGGCCCGGATCAGTGCGGGGTCGAGCATCGCGGCGGCGGCGCACGCCCTGGTCCGGCGTGCCGCGCGGGAGCTGCTGGGCACGGGGACCTGCGAGAGCCTGACCGGCGGGTTCGACTACGCCGGCCTCAACGCCCTGATGGGACGCGCCGGCTGACGGCACCCGCGCCGGGTCAGCAGGTGCCCCGCATGAGCTCGGCCAGGTCGTGGTCCAGGTCCACCTGGAGGTGCTCGAGGCCGACCGGCACCAGCTCGGTGGTCTGCTGGAGGAAGGTCCGCACCTCGCCCGAGCGCACATGGATCACGGCGGTGCCCTCGGGGGCGTGGAACTCCAGGACGGTGCGGTCGAAGCCGTACGGCCGCACCCGTACGTCGCCGTACCCCACCGCGTCCTCCAGACCGGACACGAGCAGTTCCCGGGCGAAGGTCCAGCAGACCTCGATGCCTTCGAGCGTCGCGGGGGCCGGGAAGGTCATGCGGACGGCGAACGGGTCGGTCCGGTCGTAGTGCAGCGTGGCCGGAATGCTCGGCATCCGCGGCGCGGCGGCGACGAGGCGGGCCTCTACGGGCTGCTCGATTGCGGTGGACAACGCCTTGCTCCCTTGTGACGGCTGGACGAACTCCGGGCGGATGAAGCCGGTCAATTGAAGAGACGGAAGAATGACCCGGCGCGTGCACCTCTGACCCGAGTGACCTCTGTCACCGAGGCCACGCACCGGGAGATCCACTTTCCCCGATCGTGATGATCCTTGTCGCAGATCGCGGTGATCCCTTTCCGTTCCGCACTCACCCGACACCGGAGAGGACACCCGGGCGGCTCCCGAGGTTCCCGCCGGAGGCCATCTGGACGCGATCGGGGGAGTCGGCTAGCTTCGCCCGCCATGAGGGGCTTGGGGAAGACGAGACGCACGGGCCGTACGGTCGGCGTGGGTTCGGCGGCGACCGCACTCGCCGCGGCGCTGGTGGTGGCTGTACCGGCGGTGGCCGCGCCCGCGCAGGCGCACGACACGGCGCGGCCCCCGCACTGGGCGCTCAAGGACACCGGCACGGACGCGCGCCTGCGCGGGCTGTCGGCCGTCGGCAGGGACACCGCGTGGGTGGCCGGCTCGAAGGGCACCGTGCTGCGTACCACCGACGGCGGCGCGGTCTGGCGGAACGTGTCGCCGCCCGGTGCCGCGGACCTGGAGTTCCGCGACATCGAGGCGTTCGACGCCCGGCGTGCCGTGGTCCTGGCCATCGGCGAGGGCGAGGCCTCCCGCGTCTACCGGACCGAGGACGGCGGCGCCACGTGGACCGAGTCCTTCCGCAACACCGATGTTCACGCCTTCTACGACTGCCTCACGTTCCTCGACCGGCGGCACGGGCTGGCGGTGAGCGACCCGGTGGACGGCAGGTTCCGCATCCTGTCGACCCGCGACGGCGGCCGTACCTGGAAGGTGCTGCCCGGCGACGGGATGCCCGCCGCCGAGGACGGTGAGGCGGGCTTCGCCGCGAGCGGCCAGTGTCTGGTCGGCTCGGGACCCCGCGATGTGTGGCTGGCCACGGGAGGCGGGGCGCACGCGCGCGTGCTGCACTCCGTGGACCGCGGACTGACCTGGACCGCCACCGGTACCCCGGTCCCCGCGGGCGACCCGGCGCGCGGCGTCTTCGCCCTCGCCTTCCGCGACCGCGTCCACGGCATCGCGGTGGGCGGCGACTACCGCGCCGACCAGCCCTCACCGCGGGCCGCGGCGATCACCCCCGACGGCGGCCGCACCTGGACCACCGCTGACCGGCCCCCGCCCGCCTACCGCTCCGGCGTCACCTGGCTTCCGCACAGCCGCACCGCGGCCCTCGCGGTCGGCCCCACCGGCACCGACCTGACTACCGACGGCGGCGGCACCTGGCGCACCCTCGACACCGGCTCGTACGACACCGTGGACTGCACCCCGGACCTGGGCTGCTGGGCCTCCGGCGAGAAGGGGCGCGTCGCCCGGCTGGAGCGTTGAGCCGCGGGGAGGGTCCTCAGCCGAGGGTCTCGCGGTAGCGCTCCAGGCCCGGTGCCGTCTTCGTCGCGACGAACTCGGTGACGCGGTACGCGCACACGCCCGCGGCGACGAACGGGTCGCCCGCGGCGATCTCCTCGATCCGCGCCCGGTCCTCCGCGACGGCCAGGATCACCCCGCCGTCGCGGGGATTCTTGCGCCCCGAGGCGAGGAAGGTCCCGGCCGCGTACTGCTCGTCGAGCCAGGCGACATGTGCCTCCAGAACGGCGTCGACGGCATCGAGCGGCGCGGTGTAGGACAACTCCAGTACGAACATGATCGCGACCCTGTGCCCACCGTCCGCCCGCCCGGGCCCACCCGGGCGGGGACCGGCCCGTAGGCTCGTCCGCATCATGACGATCGTGAGCATTCCCGCGGGCTGGCCCGTCACCGAGGAACAAGCCCGGGCCGTACAGGACGAGTTGCGCGACCGGGTGGTGCTCGACGAGCCGGGCCCGCCGCCCGGCACCGGCCACGTGACCGGCGTCGACGTCGCCTACGACGACGAGCGGGACGTCGTCGTCGCGGCCGCCGTCGTCCTCGACGCGGCGACCCACGAGGTCGTGGCGGAGGCCACCGCCGTCGGCAGGGTCTCCTTCCCGTACGTCCCCGGACTGCTCGCCTTCCGCGAGATCCCGACCGTCATGGCCGCGCTGGACGCCCTGCCCTGCCCGCCCGGTCTGGTCGTCTGCGACGGGTACGGACTCGCCCACCCCCGCCGCTTCGGCCTCGCCGGCCACCTCGGCGTCCTCACCGGACTCCCCACGATCGGGGTCGCCAAGAACCCGTTCACCTTCGCCTACGAGGAGCCGGGCGCCCGGCGCGGCAGCGCCTCACCGCTGCTGGCGGGCACCGACGAGGTGGGCCGCACGCTGCGCACCCAGGACGGGATCAAGCCGGTGTTCGTGTCCGTCGGCCACCGCGTGGACCTCGACAACGCCTGCGCCCACACCCTCGCGCTCACCCCGAAGTACCGCCTGCCGGAATCCACCCGCCGGGCGGACTCCCTGTGCCGCCGGGCTCTCCGGCAGGCGACCTCCTGACACCGCCCGCCGACCCGCCCGCCCACGTGAGTACGGCTCCTGAGTACCCGTACGGATGTACGGCCGAGCCGTGACCGGCAGGCTGATCCGCATGACGACGCACCAGGACTCGAACCCCTCCGCCGAACCCGCGCGGCCCGCCGGGCGCGCGGTGACGGCCGCGCTGGTCCTCGCCGTTCCGGCCGGCCTCGCCTGGATCGGCGGGATGATCTACACGGTGATCGCCTGGACGTCGTGAGGATCGCCCGATCCCCACGGTCGTCCCAGTCCCCGCGGACACGCCCTAGCGCACCGCCGCCACCCGGAAGGTGATCCCCGCCGCGCTGAGCCGTTCCAGCAGTGCGTCGCCCATCGCCACCACGGGGGTGACCTGTCCGGACGTCTTCGGCAGCTCGTCGAGGGCCAGCGACAGGGCGGACTCCGCGAGCATCTTCGCGGTCTCGCCGTAGCCGGGGTCGCCGCCCGAGACCTCGGTGAACACCCGCCGGCCGCCGCCCTCGCCCACGAACCGCACCGAGAACCAGCTCTTGGCCCGGCGCTCGGCGCTCGGCCCCTCGCCCGGCTTGATCCGGTCGGACAGCCAGCGGCGCGCGGGCGGAACCTGGGCGGCGGCGAAGAGCGCGCTCACCCCGGCGATCCCGCCCAAGGCGATGGGCAGCCGCTCGACGGCCGCGTAGTGGCGGTAGCGGAAGTCCGGCCCGTACCGCGTCAGGGCCCGCGCCGAGCGCTGCACCACCTGGGCGTCGATCGTGGGCAGCGGCAGCGCCCACGCCCCGACCTCCTTGGCGAACCGCGGCGCCCCCAGCGGGGCCTCGACCCGCCGCCCCATCAGGCGCGGTTCGTGGTGCCTGCGTTCCCGCGCCGCGGCCAGCATGTGCCGGCCGCGCGCGAACTGGTTGAGGGCGGAGGCGAACGTGCCGCCCGAGAACATCGCCTGGGAGCGCACGAATCCCTCCACCCTCAGCGGCACGTCCTCCGGGAGCTGCCGGACGGTGAACCAGGCGCCCAGGTCGTGCGGGATCGAGTCGAAGCCGCAGGCGTGCACGAGCCGCGCGCCCGTCTCCCGCGCGCGTGCGTCGTGCCGCACGTACATCAGGTCCACGAACTCGGGCTCGCCGGTCAGGTCCAGGTAGTCGGTCCCGGCGTCCGCGCAGGCGGCCACCAGTTCCTCCCCGTAGGTGATGTACGGCCCCACGGTCGAGGCCACCACACGCGCCTGCCGGGCGAGCTCCCCCACCGAGTCCGGGTCGTTCACGTCCGCCCGCAGCACACCGGGTGCGCCGCCGAGCCGCTCCCGCAGCCGTTCCAGCTTCTCGGCGCTGCGTCCGGCGATGGCCCACCGCAGTCCCTCGGGCGCGTGAGCGGCCAGATACTCCGCGGTGAGCTCCCCGACGAACCCCGTGGCTCCGAAGAGCACGATGTCGTACGCGCGGTCCGGCTCGTTCATCCTGCTCATGACACCCTCCACCACTGTGGGCTGCGCTCGAACGTGCGGCCCGCGCCACGTCGTGCGCGAAGCGCCGTTGTCGGTGGCTGAGGCTAGCGTGAGGTACGAACAGCCGGACGACGAGGTGGTACGAACAGGCCGGAGGCAGCCGTGGCCGTGTCGCAAAACGCGCTGAAAAAGTGGCAGAAGGTGCGTGGATTCGCGCTCGGCCTGCCCGGCGCCTCGGAGGAGTTCCCCTGGGGCGAGACCGTCGCGAAGGTCAACGCGAAGGTCTTCGTCTTCCTCGGTCTCGACGACGGCAGTTACCCGCTCGGCGTCACGGTGAAGCTCAAGGACGAGGCGGCGCACGCCCACGCGCTCACCTCGCCGGGCGCGGTGCCCGCGGGGTACGGCCTGGGCAGGGCCGGCTGGGTGCGCGTACCCCTGGAGGAGCAGGGGGCCCCGGCGGCGGAGCTGCTGTGCGACTGGGTCGAGGAGAGCTATCGCGTGATTGCACCCAAAAGGCTGATAGCCGAGCTGGACCAGCGCTGATCGTGACGCCGACCGACGGTGTCGCCGATGCGGAGCCCGGTCCCGAAGCCGGAATTTAACTAAGCGCTTGCTCGCCAGGGGCTTGCCCGGAGTGGAACACGTTCTTAACATCACTGATGTCACATCAGTGGTGTCACAGTGCTGGGGGCTTGATGACAGCGGCAGGAACGCCGGGGCACGGCCCCCTCACCGGGGTGCGCGTGGTCGAGCTGGCGGGCATCGGTCCCGGCCCGTTCGCCGCCATGCTGCTGGCCGACCTCGGAGCGGACGTCGTCCGGGTGGACCGGCCCGGCGGCGCGGGGATCGGCGTCGACCCGGCCCACGACATCACCAACCGCAACAAGCGGTCCGTGCTCGTCGACCTCAAGGCCGAGGACGGCCCGCCCCGCGTCCTCGACCTGGCCGAACGGGCCGACATCCTGATCGAGGGCTACCGCCCCGGCGTCGCCGAGCGGCTCGGCGTGGGCCCCGAGGACTGCCGGGCCCGCAACCCGCGGCTCGTCTACGGCCGGATGACGGGATGGGGCCAGGAAGGACCGCTCGCCCAGCGTGCCGGGCACGACATCGCCTACATCGCGCTCACGGGCACCCTCGGGATGATCGGCGACCCGGACGGGCCGCCGGCGGTCCCGGCGAACCTCCTCGGCGACTACGCGGGCGGCTCGCTCTACCTCGTCGTCGGTCTCCTCGCCGCCCTGCACCACGCGCGTGCGACCGGCACCGGACAGGTCGTGGACGCGGCCATCGTCGACGGCACCGCGCACCTCTCGACGATGATCCACGGCATGATCGCGGCGGGCGGCTGGCAGGACCGGCGCGCCGCCAACCTCCTCGACGGCGGCTGCCCCTACTACGGGACCTACGAGACCGCCGACGGCCGGCACATGGCCGTCGGCCCCCTGGAGCAGCGGTTCTACGACCGGTTCGTCGACCTGCTCGGCATCCCCGAACTCGGGCCCGCCCACAAGGACCCGGCCCGGTGGGAGGAACTGCGCGGGGCGGTCGCCGACCGCTTCAGGACCCGTACGAGGGACGAGTGGACCGCCGTCTTCGAGGGCAGCGACGCGTGCGTCGCGCCGGTCCTGTCCCTGCGTGAGGCACCCGGTCATCCGCATCTCGCCGCCCGGGGCACGTTCGTGGACCACGGCGGCATCACCCAGCCCGCCCCCGCGCCGCGCTTCTCGGCCACTCCCACCTCGGTCCGCGGCGGGCCCGCCCTGCCGGGCGCCGACACCGCGGACGTGGCCCGCGACTGGGACGTACCCGGACTGACGAAGGACGGCGGATGACGAGATCCCGCCGGCCGCTCGCTCCCGGCCGGGGCCCGGCGCCCGCTCCCGCCTGCGCGAGCCCCGGTACCGCCCTCCCCGAAGGTTCCCGTACACACTCCAGGAAGGCGCTTCCTGCATGAAGCGGCAGATCTTCACCGCCGAGCACGACGCGTTCCGCGAGACCGTGCGCATCTTCCTCGCCAAGGAGGTGCTGCCCCACTACGAGCAGTGGGAGAAGGACGGCATCGTCTCCCGCGAGGCCTGGCGGGCGGCCGGGAAGCAGGGCCTGCTCGGACTCGCCGTGCCCGAGGAGTACGGAGGCGGCGGCGACACCGACTTCCGCTACAGCGCCGTACTCGCCGAGGAGTTCACGCGCGCGGGAGCGGCCGGCCTGGCCCTCGGGCTGCACAACGACATCATCGGCCCGTATCTGACCGGCCTCGCCACCGAGGAGCAGAAGCGGCGCTGGCTGCCCGGCTTCTGCGACGGCTCGATCATCACCGCGATCGCGATGACCGAACCCGGCGCCGGCTCCGACCTCCAGGGCATCGCCACCCGCGCCGAGGACAAGGGCGACCACTTCCTGCTCAACGGCTCCAAGACCTTCATCTCCAACGGCATCCTCGCCGACCTGGTGATCGTGGTCGCCAGGACCACCCCCGAGGGCGGGGCGCGCGGACTGTCGCTGCTCGTCGTCGAGCGGGGCATGGAGGGCTTCGAACGCGGCCGCAACCTCGACAAGATCGGCCAGAAGTCGCAGGACACCGCGGAGTTGTTCTTCAACGACGTCCGCGTGCCCAAGGAGAACCTGCTCGGCGAACCGAACGGCGCGTTCCTCCACCTGATGACCAACCTCGCGCAGGAGCGCATGGGCATCGCCGTCGCCGCCATCGCCGGGGCGGAGTACCTGCTGGAGATCACCACGCAGTACGTGAAGGAACGCGAGGCATTCGGCAGGCCGCTCGCGAAACTCCAGCACATCCGGTTCGAGATAGCCGAGATGGCCACCGAGTGTGCCGTCACCCGCACCTTCCTCGACCGCTGCATCGTGGACCACTCGGACGGCGAACTCGACGCGGTGCACGCCTCGATGGCCAAGTGGTGGGCGACCGAACTTCAGAAGCGCGTGGCCGACCGATGCCTTCAACTGCACGGCGGCTACGGCTATATGACGGAGTACCGGGTCGCACGGGCCTTCACCGACGGACGCATCCAGACCATCTACGGCGGGACGACCGAGATCATGAAGGAGATCATCGGCCGCTCCCTGCTCGGCTAAACCCTCCTCGAAAGGCTTACCAGTGAGCACCGAAGCGTACGTGTACGACGCGATCCGCACCCCGCGCGGTCGCGGCAAGCAGAACGGCTCCCTGCACGGAACGAAGCCAATCGACCTCGTCGTCGGGCTCATCCACGAGGTGCAGCGCCGCTTCCCCGGTCTCGACCCGGCCGCCGTCGACGACATCGTGCTCGGTGTCGTCGGCCCGGTCGGCGACCAGGGCTCCGACATCGCCCGGATCGCGGCCATCGCCGCCGGACTGCCCGACACGGTGGCAGGCGTCCAGGAGAACCGCTTCTGTGCCTCGGGCCTCGAAGCCGTCAACATGGCCGCGATGAAGGTCCGTTCGGGCTGGGAGGACCTCGTCCTCGCGGGCGGCGTCGAGTCGATGTCGCGGGTGCCGATGGCCTCGGACGGCGGCGCCTGGTTCGCCGACCCGATGACCAACCTGGCCACCAACTTCGTGCCGCAGGGCATCGGCGCCGACCTCATCGCCACCATCGAGGGCTTCTCCCGCCGCGACGTCGACGAGTACGCGGCCCTCTCCCAGGAGCGCGCGGCCAACGCCGTGAAGGACGGCCGCTTCGAGCGGTCCGTCGTCCCCGTCAAGGACCGCGGCGGTCTCACCGTCCTCGACCACGACGAGTTCCTGCGCCCCGGCACCACCGCCGACTCGCTGGCGAAGCTGAAGCCGTCGTTCGCGGACATCGGTGAACTGGGCGGCTTCGACGCGGTCGCGCTGCAGAAGTACCACTGGGTCGAGAAGATCGACCACGTCCACCACGCGGGCAACTCCTCCGGCATCGTGGACGGCGCCTCGCTGGTCGCCATCGGCTCCAAGGAGGTCGGCGAGCGCTACGGCCTGACCCCGCGCGCGCGGATCGTCGCCGCAGCCGTGTCCGGCTCCGAGCCGACCATCATGCTCACCGGTCCCGCGCCCGCGGCCCGCAAGGCGCTCGCCAAGGCCGGCCTGACCATCGACGACATCGACCTCGTCGAGATCAACGAGGCCTTCGCGGCCGTCGTCCTGCGCTTCGTGAAGGACATGGGCCTGTCGCTGGACAAGGTCAACGTCAACGGCGGCGCCATCGCGCTGGGCCACCCCCTCGGCGCCACCGGCGCGATGATCCTCGGCACCCTCGTCGACGAACTGGAGCGCCAGGACAAGCGCTACGGCCTCGCCACCCTGTGCGTGGGCGGCGGCATGGGCATCGCCACGATCGTCGAACGCGTCTGACCTTCCCAACGGATCAAGGATCTACGGAGCATCCCCTGATGAGCACTGAGCCCACCACCATCCGCTGGGAACAGGACGAGACCGGCGTCGTCACCCTCGTCCTCGACGACCCCAACCAGTCCGCCAACACCATGAACACGGCGTTCCGCGCCTCCCTCGCCGCGGTCACCGACCGCCTGGAGGCCGAGAAGGACTCGATCCGGGGCGTCATCCTCACCTCCGCCAAGAAGACCTTCTTCGCGGGCGGCGACCTGCGCGACCTCATCCGGGTCACCGCCGAGACCGCCCAGGACCTCTTCGACGGCGGCCTCGCGATCAAGCGGAACCTGCGCCGCATCGAGACCCTGGGCAAGCCGGTCGTCGCCGCGATCAACGGCGCGGCCCTGGGCGGCGGCTTCGAGCTCGCCCTCGCCTGCCACCACCGGGTCGCCCTCGACACCTCCGGCACCAAGATCGGCTGCCCCGAGGTCACCCTCGGCCTGCTCCCCGGAGGCGGCGGAGTCGTCCGCACCGTACGCCTCCTGGGCATCGCCGACGCCCTGCTGAAGGTCCTCCTCCAGGGCACGCAGTACAACGCGACGCGCGCCCGGGACAACGGCCTCGTCCACGAGGTGGCCGCCACCCCCGAGGAACTCCTCGCCAAGGCCCGCGCGTTCATCGACGCCAACCCCGAGTCGCAGCAGCCCTGGGACAAGCCCGGCTACCGCATCCCCGGCGGCACCCCGTCGAACCCGAAGTTCGCGGCCAACCTGCCCGCCTTCCCGGCCAGCCTGCGCAAGCAGACGAACGGCGCCCCCTACCCGGCCCCGCGCAGCATTCTCGCGGCGGCCGTCGAGGGCTCCCAGGTCGACTTCGAGACGGCCCAGGTCATCGAGGCCCGCTACTTCGTCGAGCTGGCCGCGGGCCAGACCTCGAAGAACATGATCCAGGCCTTCTTCTTCGACCTCCAGGCCGTCAACTCCGGCGCCAACCGCCCCAAGGGCATCGAGCCGCGCCCGGTCCGCAGGGTCGCCGTCCTCGGCGCCGGGATGATGGGCGCGGGCATCGCCTACTCGTGCGCGCTCGCGGGCATGGACGTCGTCCTCAAGGACGTCTCGGCCGACGCGGCGGCCAAGGGCAAGGCGTACTCCGAGAAGCTCTGCGCCAAGGCGGTCTCGCGGGGGCGTACGACCCAGGAGAAGGCCGACGCGCTGCTCGCCCGCATCACGCCCACCGCCGACCCGAACGACCTCGCGGGCTGCGACGCGGTCATCGAGGCGGTCTTCGAGGACACGGCGCTCAAGCACAAGGTGTTCCAGGAGATCCAGAACATCGTCGAGCCCGACGCCCTGCTCTGCTCCAACACGTCCACCCTGCCGATCACCGCTCTCGCCGAAGGCGTCGAGCGGCAGGAGGACTTCATCGGGCTGCACTTCTTCTCGCCCGTCGACAAGATGCCGCTGGTGGAGATCATCAAGGGCGAGCGCACCGGCGACGAGACACTGGCCCGCGCCTTCGACCTGGTCCGCCAGATCAAGAAGACCCCGATCGTCGTCAACGACTCGCGGGGCTTCTTCACCTCCCGGGTCATCGGGCACTTCATCAACGAGGGCGTGGCGATGGTCGGCGAGGGCATCGAGCCCGCCTCCGTCGAGCAGGCCGCCGCCCAGGCCGGCTACCCGGCGAAGGTCCTCTCCCTCATGGACGAGCTGACTCTCACCCTGCCGCGCAAGATCCGCAAGGAGTCGAAGCAGGCGGTCGAGGAGGCGGGCGGCACCTGGGAGACCCACCCGGCCGAGGCCGTCATCGACCGCATGGTGGACGAGTTCGAGCGACCCGGACGCAGCGGGGGAGCGGGCTTCTACGAGTACGGCGAGGACGGCGGGCGCGGTCTTCTCTGGCCCGGTCTGCGCGAGCACTTCACCAAGCCGGGGTACGAGATCCCGTTCGAGGACATGAAGGAGCGCATGCTCTTCTCCGAGGCGCTGGACACCGTCCGGCTCCTGGAGGAGGGCGTCCTGACCTCCGTCGCCGACGCCAACATCGGTTCCGTCTTCGGGATCGGCTTCCCGGGCTGGACCGGCGGTGTCCTCCAGTACATCAACGGCTACGAGGGCGGTACCGGTACGGGACCGGCCGCGTTCGTGGCCCGCGCGCGGGAACTCGCCGAGCGGTACGGCGACCGTTTCCTCCCGCCGGCGCTGCTCGTCGAGAAGGCGGAGAAGGGCGAGCGGTTCGCCGACGCGTCCTCCTGATCCGGGCCGGCGCTTGATCCGGGCCGGCGCCTGATCCGGGACCGGGTCAGGCGGCAGGCGCGGGATTCGCTCCACGGGGGCGGGTCCCGGACACCGAGAGGCGTCCGGTACCCGCCCCCGACGTCGAACAGCGGCGGTCAGGACTCCTTGAGCCATTCCCGCAACTCGTCCTTCAACGAGCGCTGGAACGCGGTCAGGAGCGCCTGCACGACCAGCGGCTGCATGTGCGCCGACAGCGACTTCACGGCCGCCACGGACTCCTGGTCGCCCACGGCGTTGCGCAGCAGACCGGACAGTTCGTGGGCCGCGGCACGCGAGTGGTCCAGCAGGACCGTCCGCGCGGCGAGGATCGTCTCGTCCGCGATCGGTACGTCCAGGAGCTCCAGGCCGAGTTTCAGCAGCCCGGGGTCCAGCCGGACCGGGTCCCCCGTCCCTTCGACGACGCCCATCGCGGCGAGCCGCTCCAGGTCCGTGTCACCGAGCGGCCGCCCGGCCCGCCGTTCCAGTTCCACCCGGCTCACGTCCTCCATCGCGTCGGGCGCCCAGGAGGCCACCACGGCACGGTGGATGGCGAGTTCGTGCGCGCTCAGGCCGGGCGGCAACTGCGTCAGGTGGCGCTCGATCGCGGCCAGCGTCATGCCCTGGTGCTGCAACTCCTCGATGAGCGCGAGCCGGGCCAGATGCTCCTGGCTGTAGTGGCCCACCCGGCGGGGGCCGATCACGGGCGGCGGCAGCAGGCCCCTGGCGCTGTAGAAGCGGACCGTACGGACGGTGACGCCCGCGCGCGCGGCCAGTTCGTCGACCGTGAGCTTCGGCTCCTCGGTGTCCGTCGTCATGGCAGGTCCTCGCCTCTCGCGTCGTGCGGCGCGCGTCCGGGGTGAGGGGTGACGGCGCGGTGCAACAGTATTGCTGTCTCACCAGTGTTGTGAAAGCACCTGTCCACCGACGCCGTTGTCAGTGGCGGCCTCTACCGTGGTGGCATGTCGGAGATCGGTTACGTGCGCGGTGACGCCACCGCTCCCTCGGTGAAGGGCGTCAAAGTGATCGCCCACCTGTGCAACGACGTCGGGGGCTGGGGGAAGGGCTTCGTGCTGGCGCTCTCCCGCCGCTGGCCGGAGCCCGAGGCCGCCTACCGCGCCTGGCACCGCGGCCGCGCCGGCAACGACTTCGGCCTGGGCTCGGCCCAGTTCGTCCAGGTCGAGCCGTATGTGTGGGTGGCGAACCTGGTGGGCCAGAGGGGGATACGCACCGGCAGCAAGGGCGCGCCCGTGCGCTACGAGGCCATTGACGCCTCACTCGCGCTGCTGGCCGACAAGGCGGTCGAGCTCGGGGCGTCCGTGCACATGCCGCGCATCGGATGCGGTCTGGCCGGTGGCACCTGGGCGCGGGTGGAGCCCCTGGTCACCGAGCGGCTCGTGCGCCGCGGCCTGGCGGTGACGGTGTACGACCACGGCGGCTGACCGACGCCGCGGGTGTTGGGGAGACGGGGCGGCGTCCTCACCCCGGGCGAGCGGGCAAGCGGGCGAGCGCGCGCGGAAGCAGGTCTCGGAAGGAGTTCACGGAGGGGCTTGCGGAAGTTTCTGCAATTCCTTGCGGTGATCGTCGAGGGCCTGGTTGACTCGCTGCTCGCGTCCGAAAGGGAGTGTCATGAGCCGCGACATCGACGTCCTCGTCCTGGGCGGAGCGGGTGTGGACACGATCGTCCACGTCCCCGAACTGCCGTTGCCCTACGCCGACAGCTACATGATCCGCCCAGGCATCGAGACCCGGGCCGGGCAGACCGGTGACTTCGTCGCGCTGGGACTGCACGCCCTCGGCCTGCGCACGCACCACCTCGACATGCTCGGCGACGACCCCGAGGGCGACCTCGTACGAGCCCTGCACCGCGAGCGGGGCATCGCGCTCACTGAAATCGCCCAGCCCGCGGGCACCAAGCGCGCGGTCAACCTCGTCGGCCCCGACGGACGCAGGCTGTCCCTGTACGACGACAGCCGGGCCGCCGAAGGGGACCGACTGCCCGAGAGCACGGTGCGGGACCTGGCCGCGGTGAGCCGGCACGCCCACGTGTCCATCACCCACCCCTGCGCCTTCGCCCTGCCGGTCCTCCGGGAGGCGGGGGTGACCATCTCGACCGATCTGCACAACTGGGACGGCGAGAACCCGTACCACGAGGCCTTCGCCTACACCGCCGACGTCGTGTTCGTCTCCACCACCGCCCTCGCCGACCACGAGCGCACCATGCGGAAGATTATGGAGCGAGGCCGGGCCGAGGTCGTCGTCGCCACGGCGGGCGCCGAGGGCGCGTACGTACTGGCCGACGGCGAGGTGACCCACGTCCCCGCGATTCCGCCCCGCACACCGGTCGTCGACTCGAACGGCGCGGGGGACTCCTTCGCCGCGGGTTTCCTCTTCGGCCGGCTGACCGGCGAACCCGTCGGGCGCTGCGCTGTGTACGGCGCGGTGGCCGGCGCCTACGCGTGCACGGTGCCCGCGACCCGGGCCGACGCCGTCACCCGCGCGGAACTCCTCGCCCAGGTGGCGGACCGGGATCACCGGAAGGCGGAACCGGCCCACCCCTGACGGAGGTCCCGGCAGCCCTCCAGGTGAGGGAGGTTGAACAGGAGACCGTGCGGACAGGGACCTGGCATGGCTGCGCAGGCACTCACATGGCTCGATCTCTCACGGGCCGAGGACGCCCGTGTCTTCGAGGATTCGCGCGAGGCGTGGCTCGCCCTCCTGAAAGCGTCCTACGGCGACCTCAATCACCGCGACGACATCCATGTGGCCCGCGTCCACGCGCGAGGCTGCCAACTGCTGCTGGCCACGCTGAACGGCCGGAACGGGACTCGCCTCGTGGGGTGTTCGTACGTCAACGAGAACGGAAGGAGAGCGGCCACGGCCGTCGATCCCGCGTACCGGGGCCGTGGTCTGGGGAATGCCATGGTGCGCGAGACGGTGAAGAGGTTCCCCTACCAGTTCAGCGAGGTCCGGCCCGCGAACCTGGCGCAGCGCGGCATTCTGGAGAAGAACGGGTTCCTGCACGTCACCGATCCGGCGGCGGTGAGAGGGATCCTCGGGCGGCGGCTGTCTGCTCTCGTCGTTCCGGATTCCGTGGACGAGGCGGAGGGGAGCTACGTGCGCGTCAGCCATGACGCGGCGCGGAGGAGCCGATACGTCATGTACGAGAGACCCCGGCAGTCCGCTCCCGTCAGTCCTTCCGCTTCAGGCCGTACGGAGTGGAGACGATCCCCAGAGGATCCACGCCGTCAGGAGTACCGGCATCCGGTGTCCGGTCCCAGTACATGACCCGCCCCGCCAGCAGAACGGGGCTCGCGGACGCGACCCAGCGCAGTACCACCACACCGCCGCGATAGTGCGCGGCCTCGTCGAAGAACGTGGCGGTGAGCTGCTCCGACTGCCAGCGCCCCTTGAACCTCATCTTGCGGTTGATGGGCTGCCCGCTCCTGTTGACGGTCCGCGTGAGACGCATTCTCACGTGGCGCCCTCGTTGCTTGATGATCATCTCGCCCATCGGCGGTCCCGAACAGTCGGCGACGTCGAAGGACTCCCAGCGCCCCGATATGCCGGGCTCACCGCGGCCGTAGAACACGTAGACGGCGGGCAGGAGAAGGTACTTCCACGCGACCCCGAGGCCGGCGACGATCAGGCCGCCGATGATGTTCTCCAGCACGGCTGTGACCTTAGCGGAGCGCCGTGGAGCGGCGACAGGTCCGCGTCCCTCCTCTATGGGGCGCGGACCTGTGCCGCCGGCTTCGGGCGGGGTCAGCGCGAGTGGACCGAGTCCGTCGCGGCGATCTTCTTCCATGACTTCGGCCGGACGGCGGCGGCCTTGGCGGCGGCGGGGGCGACCCCCGCGCTCCGCGCCGCCGGCGCGGCGGGCTTCGACGGCTGGAACAGCCAGGTGTCGAAGAACGCGGCGAGCGACTGGCCGGACACCTGCTCCGCGTACTTCCGGAAGTCGGCGACCGACGCGTTCCCGTACGCGTGCTCCTTCGGCCATCCCTTGAGAAGGGCGAAGAAGGTGTCGTCCCCGACCTCGTTGCGCAGAGCCTGCACCGCCAGCGCGCCCCGGTCGTAGACCGCGATGTCGAACTGGTTGTCGGGGCCCGGGTCTCCGGGCGCCACCGTCCAGAAGGCGTCGTCCGCCGGATGCGAGGCGTACACGTAGTCCGCGAGCTCCTGCGCCGTGCCCTCGCCCTCGTGCTCCGACCACAGCCACTGCGCGTAGCGCGCGAAGCCCTCGTTGATCCAGATGTCCTTCCAGCCCTTCAGCGACACGTCGTCGCCGAACCACTGGTGCGCCAACTCGTGCACGACGACCGAGGTGTTGGAGCCGTTCGCGAACTGGCGCGGGCTGTAGTACACCCGGGTCTGGGTCTCCAGCGCGTACCCGGTCGTGGTGTTGGGGACGTATCCGCCGGCACTGCTGAAGGGATACGGCCCGAAGTAGCCGCTCAGCCAGTCGACCAGCTCGCCCGTGCGCTCGACACTGGCGCGCGCCGCCCCGTCGTTGTCGCCGAGGTCCTTGCTGTAGGCGTTGACGACCGGGACGCCACCCTCGGAGGTGCCGGTCGTGATGTCGAACTTCCCGACCGCGAGCGTGGTCAGATACGTGGCCTGCGGCTTGTTGGAACGCCAGTTCCAGCGGGTCCAGCCGAGCCGTGAACTCGTCGACTGCAGCGTGCCGTTGGAGATCGCCTGGGTACCGTCCGGGACGGCCACCGAGACGTCGTAGGTCGCCTTGTCGAGCGGGTGGTCGTTGCTCGGGTACCACCACCAGGCCGACTCGGGCTCGTCCGCCGCGACCGCCCCGTCCGGGGTGCGGTGCCAGGTCGAGAAGCCGTACGCGCTCTTCGTCGACGGCACTCCGCTGTAGCGGACGACGACGGTGACCGACGTCCCCTTGGCGAGCGGCTTCGCCGGCGTGACCTCCAGCTCGTGCTCGCCCGACCGGGCGAACGACGCCTTCACGCCATTGACCCGGACCTCGCTCACGTCGAGCAGAAAGTCCAGATCGAACCGGGACAGGTCCTGCGTGGTGGTCGCCAGGAGGGTGGCGGTGCCCTCCAGTTCGTCCGTCGTCGGCTGGTACGTGAGCCTCAGGTCGTAGTGCGAGACGTCGTATCCGCCGTTGCCGTAGGCCGGGTAGTAGGGGTCGCCGATGCCCGGTGCTCCCGGGGTGTAACCGGCCGCCGATGCCGGGATCGCCAGCAGCAGGGAGGCGGCGAGGGCGCCCGGGGCGATGAGTCTGCGGTGCACGTCAAGCTCCAAGTCGTCGGGGCGTGAAGTCCGTCCGGAGCCTATTCAGTCCCTGGGGCACCAGTCATGTCCACGGCCACCCCTGTCACACGATCGCCATTCGGCCGACATGAGCCATCCGGCCCCAGGGGCCTGTCACCGACCCTCTGTCGCACAGGAGTTGACCGGGGTACCTTCCGCGCATGCCGATACCAGTGAGCCGAACGCGCTTCATGACCTGGAGATCGCTCGCGACGGCGGCCGTGGCCGCCCTGATGGCCGCCTTACTCGTCCCGGCCGCCGCACACGGCGCCCCGAGACAGAGCACGCCGGTCTACTCGTACGAGAACGCGATCCGCGAGTCCGTCTGGGTCGACACCGGCCTCGACGGCGACAACGACGGACGGCACGACCGCGTCGCCGTCGACATCGTCCGGCCGCGCGAACTCGCCCGCCAGGGACGCAAGATCCCCGTGATCATGGACGCCAGCCCCTACTACTCCTGCTGCGGGCGCGGCAACGAGAGCCAGAAGAAGACGTACGACGCGAACGGCCACGTCGTCCAGATGCCGCTGTTCTACGACAACTACTTCGTCCCGCGCGGCTACGCGTTCGTCGGCGTCGACCTCGCCGGCACCGACCGCTCCGACGGCTGTGTCGATGTCGGCGGCCGCTCCGACGTCCGGTCCGCCAAGGCGGTGATCGACTGGCTGAACGGCCGCGCCAAGGGCTACACCAGCCGCGCCGGCACCGCCAGGGCCGGCGCCACCTGGACCAACGGCAGGACCGGGATGATCGGCAAGAGCTGGGACGGCACCATCGCCAACGGCGTCGCCGCCACCGGCGTGAAGGGCCTGAAGACCATCGTGCCGATCAGCGCCATCTCCTCCTGGTACGACTACTACTTCGCCAAGGGCGCCCCGCTCTACGACTCAGGACCCGACTGGCTGTCCGGTTACGTCGACAGCCCCGACGCCCGCGCCAAGTGCGCGGCGGTGCAGCGGAAGCTGGTCGACGGCGCGCCGCGCACCGGTGACTGGACGTCGCTGTGGACCGAGCGCGACTACGTCAAGGACGCCTCGAAGGTGAAGGCCAGCGTCTTCCTCGTCCACGGTATGCAGGACCTCAACGTCCGCACCAAGAACTTCGGCCAGTGGTGGGACGCCCTCGCCAAGAACGGTGTCGACCGCAAGATCTGGCTCTCCCAGACCGGCCATGTCGACCCCTTCGACTTCCGCCGCGCCGCCTGGGTCGACACCCTGCACCGCTGGTTCGACCACGAACTCCTCGGCTACGACAACGGCATCGACCACGAACCGATGGCCGACGTCGAACGCCACCCCGACCAGTGGACGACCTCCGCCGTCTGGCCGCCCCGCGCCACCGGCGCCACGACCCTGCGACCGGGCACGGGCACGCAGCCGGGCGTCGGCACCCTCGGACTCGGCCGCGCGTCCGGCACCGAGACCTTCACCGACGACCCGGGGCACAGCGAGACCGACTGGGCCGCGCACATCGACCGGCCGACCGCCGACAAGGCCGGCTTCACCACCCGGCCGCTCACCCGCGACCTGCGCCTCTCCGGCTCCTCCAGGGTGACCGTCACCGCCACACCCACCAGCTCGACGGCCCACCTCTCGGCGGTCCTCGTCGACCTCGGCCCGGACACCATCCGCGACTACGCCGGCTCCGGCGAGGGCGTCACGACCCTCACCGACCGCACCTGCTGGGGCGCGAGCACGGCCGGCGACAGCTCCTGCTACAAGGTGACCGAGGCGGCCAGGACCGACGTCGACTACACCGTCGTCAGCCGCGGCTGGGCCGACCTCGGCAACTACGCCTCGGACAAGGGCGTCGCGCTCACCCCGGGCACGGCGTACACCATCACGCTGGACCTGGCGGCCACGGACCACGTGGTCCCGAAGGGGCACCGGCTCGCGCTGATCGTCGCGGGTACCGACAAGGATCTGATCGACCCTCCGGCCGGAACACCGACCCTGACCCTCGACCTGTCCCGTACCTCGGCCCGGGTGCCCCTGGTGGGCGGCGCGGACGCGTTCGAGCGGGCGACGAAGGGCTCCACGGCGGCACCTTCCGCGTCCGTCCTCGACGGCGTACGCGCCCCGCACACCGCGCTCCGTGTCCCGGGGGAGGCCGGCTGACCCGCCGACCTGCCGCCCCTCGGGCCGGCTGACCCGCTGGCCCACGGGCCGGCCGGAGTTCAGCCGGAGGCGGCCGGACCGACGAGTCCGGCCGCCTCCCGCGCGCATCCCCACGCCACCGTGACTCCGGCGCCCCCGTGCCCGTAGTTGTGCACCAGCACCCGTCCGTCCGGCCGTACCTCGCGTTCCAGCCGCACCGTCTCGCGCACCGGCCGCAGCCCCACCCGGTGACCGAGCACCCGGGCTCCGGCCACCTCCGGGCGCAGCGCCGCGCACCGCTCGACGATCCGCGCCGCCGCCTCCGGGTCCGGAACCAGCGACCAGTCGTCCTCGTCCGTGGTGCCGCCGAGGATCACCCGGTCCGGCTGCGGGAAGACGTACGTCGTCGTCCCGGCCGCCGGGTCCGTCGAGACGAGCCACTCCCGGATCCCGGGATTCTCGACGATCACGAGCTGCCCGCGCACGGGCCGGACGGCCGGATCCGGGACGAGATCGCGGGCGCCGAGACCCGAGCAGTTCACGACGACCGGCGCGTCCGGCTCCGCGAGGTCCGTCACCGTCCGTTCCTCGACCCTCCCGCCCGCTCGCAGCAACCGCTCCCGCAGATGGCGCAGATGCACGGGCATGTCGAGCAGCGGCAGCCGTGCCCGCAGCGCGGTGCCCGGGTACTCCTCGGCCGTCGCCGCGCGCAGTCCGGACACGCGGGCCGCCCACGACCCCAGCTCGTCCAGCCGCGTCTCGCCCATGACCCCCTCGACCAGGCGTACGCCACTCTCGTCGGGCCGCGCCGCCAACCCCTCGTACACGGAGAGCGATTCAAGGGCCCAGGCACGGGCCCGTTCCTTCGGCGCGATGCGGTACGGCCACCACAGCGCCCCCGCAACAGCCGAGGTGGTCCGCTCGGCGGGCTCCCGCGCCCACACCCGGACCCGTCTGCCGGCCTCGGCCAGTACCACGGCCGTCGTCAGGCCGACGACCCCGCCGCCGACCACGATCACCTCACCGCTCCCGGGCTTCTCCATGCGGGGACGTTAGCGGAACATGCCAGGACAGGTGTCTCGTCACGCTCCGCCCGGGGATACTCACAGCATGTCCTCCGAGTACGCCACCTTCGGCCTGGCCCCGGCGGCGCGTGCCGGTGGCGTCCGCGCGGGCGGTGACCACCGAGCACACCGGGACGCCGTCGACTTCGCCATCGACTTCGTCGTCGACGGACGTCCTTTGCTGGCCCAGCTCTCCGTCCTCGACGCGGTCTCCCCGCTCGCCTCCGACGTGCCGCCCGCGATCTTCACCGCCCAGGTGCGCAGCCTCCTCCTGGAGGCGGAGGCTCCGCTCGACGGGGGCAGGCACGTCATCTACGGCTGTCCCGAGTGCGAGAGCGTCGAATGCGGTGCCGTCACCGCGGTCATCGAGAGGGACGGCGACGACTACGTCTGGCGGGACTTCGCCTGGCAGACCGGCGAACGGGCCGATCTGGAACGCAACGGCTACCACGGCGTAGGGCCCTTCCGCTTCCACGGCCCCGAGTACCGCGGCGCGCTGAACTCGCTGCTCGACGGTGACGCGGCCGCCCGCCGCCGTGTTCTGTTGATCGGTGCCCGGAGCGCCCCGCTCGCGAAGCCGGCCGCCGCGCTGCGCGCCGTCGGCATCGGCGTCGACATCGCCCGCGACACCTTGGGGGTGCCGGCGGACGAACTGCGCTCCTACGGCGCGGTGTTGTTCGGCCGGTCCGTCCCCGAGGCAGCACGGGCCGCCGTACGGGAGGCCTTCCGTGGCGCGGGCGTCGACGTGCCCCACGTCGAGGGACTCGCGCCGATCGTCCCGCTGCTGGTCGCCCAGATCGAAGACGCCCTGGACCGCAGCCCCCGGGAACTGCGACGGCTCACCCGCCTGGTCGCCGCCGACCGCGAGGCCGGTGTCGAGGTGACCTCCGCCTGCCGGGTCCGGCTGACCGCCTACCGCCGCGACCGCCTCTCCCGCACCCGCACCCACGACCTCTTCGACGGCATCCTGGAACCCGGCCACCACCGGATCCCCCTGACCGCCAAGACGGCAAGGGGAGACTCGTTCCTCGTGGCCCGAACGTCCGAAAGCGTTTTGGTCACGGCATTGACCCACTGACCACCGGCCCGGGTGGCCCAGCCTTCGCGAACCTTCGCGTGACGGTGTACGCCCGCCGGTCAGGTGGAGCTGTCCTCTGCAAGAGTCTGTTCCGACAAAGCCGCACCTCGGCAGATGTCCGGCTGGGAGCATGGGGCCATGGCAGACGAGACTCCCGAGGCTGGTGGCGCCGATGGTGAAGCCCCACTGGCTGTTTCGGACTCCGGACATCAACCGGTGACCCTGCCGTCGCAGACGGTGGCGGCCGTTCAAGGCGAACCCTCCAGGAGCGAGAGGAATCCTGTACGAGATTCCGTCGACGAGGACAAGCAGCGCCGCGAGAGGGTCTCCTGGGTCGATTCATCGGAACGACGCAAGGGCCTGGGCTGGGAAATCGTCTCCATTCTTTGCGGTCTCTTTCTGATCTCCTACGGGACATACCGAGGTGACCTCTTACCCAAGGTTTCCAGCTCCTCGCCCCTGAATTTTCTCAACTCCACTCAAGGGCAAGTGATCGCGGGGTTCATCGTCTACGAATGCGGTCGGCGGTATCGCAAGACGCAGCGCAAGATCCACAATGACCGATTCTGGCTGGCGGACGCACGACAGGAACTGGATCGGGCCGAGGCGGCCGTGGACCAGGCGAATGGACTTCGGCTCCCTGTCTTGTGGGACGTGACGGAGAAGCGGCTCGCCTACTATCACAGGATCGTGACCAGGCAGGCGGAACAGAGCTTCCGCAACGGGCAGGTAGCCATGAGCGCCGGGTTCGTCGTCCTCATTCTGGGTGCGTCCCTCGCCCTTACCGCAGACACTACGGCGAAAACCGTTGTCGCCGGCACCCTCAGTGCGATCGGTGCCGCGATTGCCGCCTACATCGGTCGTACCTTCGTGCGGTCGCAGGAAAGCGCCTCGCAACACCTTTTGATGTATTTCAGGCAACCGCTCGAACTCTCCCGGTCCCTCGCGGCAGAGCGCCTTCTCTCGGAAATGGAACGGGCGACACGCAGCACCGCCGCCCAGCGGCTCATGGAATCGATCCTGTCGTCCGGACCCGAGGGCAGTTCGTCCCCGCAGGGGCCCGAGTCCGTACAGACCGACACCAGAGAGCCGGGGCGGCAGCCTCAGAGCTGATCGCCCGCCGTCGGATGACCAAGGCTCACGACGCCGGAGCCCGTGCGCTCGGCCGTCCGCGGACTCCCACGTACCCGGATCCGTGGCGCAAAGGTGTTCCTGCGGGCCGTTAAAATCGGCTCCCTGATGACTGCCACTCTCGTCGCCAAGAATCTCACCGCCGGACACGGCGACCGCGCGCTCTTCGCCGGACTCGACCTCGTCGTCGCGCCCGGCGACGTGATCGGGCTCGTCGGCGCCAACGGCGCGGGCAAGTCCACGCTGCTGCGGCTGCTCGCGGGCCTCCTCACCCCGGAACAGGGTGAGCTGCGGCTCTCCCCGCCCTCCGCGACCGTGGGGCACCTGCCCCAGGAGCCGGAACGCCGGGAGGGCGAGACCGTACGGGACTTCCTCGCCCGCCGGACGGGTGTCGACGAGGCCCAGCGGGTGATGGACGCGGCGACGCAGGCGCTCGTCGACGGGGCGCCCGGCGCGGACGACGCGTACGCGAACAGCCTGGAGCGCTGGCTCGACCTCGGCGGCGCCGACCTGGACGAACGCGCCGAGGAAGTCGCCGACTCCCTGGGGCTCGGCGTCGGTCTCGACCAGCCGATGACGTCCCTGTCCGGCGGCCAGGCGGCCCGGGCGGGACTCGCCTCCCTCCTGCTCTCCCGCTACGACGTCTTCCTGCTCGACGAGCCCACCAACGACCTCGACCTGGACGGTCTGGAGCGTCTGGAGCGCTTCGTCTCCGGGCTGCGCGCCGGGACCGTCGTCGTCAGCCACGACCGCGAGTTCCTCACCCGCACGGTCACCAAGGTCCTCGAACTCGACCTGGCCCAGCAGCAGATCACGTTGTACGGCGGCGGCTACGAGGCGTACCTCGAAGAGCGCGACACCGCCCGGCGGCACGCCCGCGAGGACTTCGAGGAGTACGCCGACAAGCGTTCCGCCCTCGAAGGCCGCGCCCAGATGCAGCGGGGCTGGATGGACAAGGGCGTCAAGAACGCCCGGCGCAAGGCGAACAACGACAACGACAAGATCGGCCGCAAGTTCCGCAGCGAGGCCAGCGAGAAGCAGGCCGCGAAGGCCCGGCAGACACAGCGCATGATCGAGCGGCTGGACGTCGTCGACGAGCCCCGCAAGGAGTGGGAGCTCCGCATGGAGATCGCGGCGGCCCCGCGGTCGGGCGCGGTGGTCGCCACCCTGCGTGACGCCGAGGTACGGCGCGGGGACTACACCTTCGGCCCGGCGACCCTCCAGATCGACTGGGCGGACCGGGTGGCCGTCACCGGCGCGAACGGCGCGGGCAAGTCGACCCTGCTGGGCGCGCTGCTCGGCCGGGTTCCGCTGTCCTCCGGACACGCCACGCTCGGCTCGGGTGTGGTCGTCGGCGAGGTCGACCAGGCCCGCAAGCTCTTCCACGGCTCCGAGTCGCTGCTGGACGCGTTCGGCGCGGCCGTCCCGGACACGGAACCCGCCGAGGTCCGCACGCTGCTGGCCAAGTTCGGCCTGAAGGCCGACCACGTCCTGCGCCCGGCGGCCACGCTCTCCCCGGGCGAACGGACCCGCTCCGCGCTGGCACTCCTCCAGGGCCGGGGCGTCAACCTGCTGGTCCTGGACGAGCCGACGAACCACCTCGACCTGCCGGCCATCGAGCAGCTCGAATCGGCCCTGGACTCCTATGAGGGCACGCTGCTGCTGGTCACTCACGACCGCCGCATGCTGGACGCGGTCCACACGACCCGCCGCCTGGAGGTGGCCGACGGCAAGGTGACGGAGCGCTGACCGTCCCGCTTTCCCAGGCGGAAGCGTGAGGGGCGGCTGCCGGATGGCTGACGTTCACCAAGGCCGCCGCCGCCCAGAGCACAAGCGACCGCCCCCGCTTCAACTTCGACGCGAA
>NZ_JBSFZS010000044.1:0-60812 GCF_053600395.1 Streptomyces sp. NPDC005070
CTGAGCATGCGGCCGTTCCGGTGGGAGAAGCTGCGCGATGCACTCTTCGAGATCGCGGGCGAGGAACTGCCCATAGAGCTCGAAGACGAAGACCATGCCCCGATTCCCGGGGGCCACAACGTCGCCACGGTGCGCGTCCGGGTGGGACAGAGCGCGTTCCGAAGCCGCCTCCTGCGCGAACAGGGCGAGCATTGCGCGATGACCGGAGCGGCCCCCGAAGCCGTCCTGGAAGCAGCCCACCTCTACAGCTACGCCGAGTCCGGCGAGCACCACGACTACGGCGGCCTGCTGCTGAGGCGGGACATCCACCGGCTGTTCGACCTGGGCCAGATCGCGGTGAATCCCGCATCCGGCCTGATCGACATAGCCCCGGGCCTGCGCGGATTCCCGCTCTACGGCCAGTTGCACGGCCAGGGCCTGGCCGTGCCGCTGAGGCCGGAGCACCGCATCTGGCTGGAGGCCCACTGGCTCAGCAAGCGCACCGCCAGCCAGCAGGGCTAGCTGTAGAAGCGGTTGCGCTTGATCACGGCCCTGCGGATGTGGACCGTGGTCCCGCCCTTGGAGCCGCCGGCTGCGCCGAAGACCTGCACAGCGATCCAGCCGCCGAAGATGACGGCGGCGAGGGTGATCAGTTGGGTGATGAGCGCGGTGAGTGCGGCGATGAACGTTGCGAGCAGCAGCAGGCCGCCGCACACCGCGAGGAACCCGACGCCTCCCAGCGCGACGTTCACCGCCGTGCGGGAGACGGGCGGCTTGGCCGCGAGGTGTTCGGGCTGGACGGGGTTGATGGCGTAGCCGGTGACGACCCGTCCGTCGGGCAGGACCACGCTCGCCACCGCCGGAACGGCGCCCGGCTGGACGGGCACGAGCAGGGCCGGCGTCGCGACGACGGGCGCCATCGGCGGGGGCTGGTGGACTTCCACGGCGGTCACGGGGCGGTGGTGGGTGTTGTGTTCGGGGTACATGCGGAATCCCTTCCGGTGCACAGCGGGGGAGGCTGAGGCACCCCCTTGGGGGTGACCTGTGGAGGGGGGTTCGGCAGTTGACCTGGGGTGCCTCCCCGCCTCCCTGAAACAGTGTTTTCCCTGATCAAGATGAGGGAAGCGGCTCGGGGAGGGGGTTGGGGAGTACTCCCCGCCTCCCCAAGCCGGGAGGGCCTGCCTCCCCGCTATCGGGAGGCGGAAGCGGAACCGTCCGCGTCGCGGTTGGCGAGAGCGCGCAGGACGTGATCGCGGTGGACGACCATGACCCCGTGCGACTTCTTCGGCTCCACGCCGTGCGCTTCCAGCAGGGCCTTGAGGCGGTCGTTGGTCCACTGGTCGCCGTAGGTGTCCGGCGCCAGGGTGTGCAGGTGCTTGAGGACCTCGTTGGTCCGCAGGCGCGGGGCGTCACCGATCGCGGTGGCGACGTCGGCGAGAGCGTCCCGCTCCTCGCCCTGGTCGACGGCGCGCAGGGTGGTCATGCCGTCGCGCAGGGCCTTGGCCCGTGCGGCAATCTCGACGGCGGGTTCGTCGTCGATGAAGTGGGTTCGGACCGTGATGGATGACTGTCCCGCCGGCATCTTGATGCCGTCCGTGGCGACCACGAGGGTTCCCTTGTCGAGCCCTTGGCGGAGCATGTGGGGGGCGGCGCCGTCCTCGACTGCCTTGTCGCCGAGGGCCATGCGGGCCTGGGATTCGGTGCCCAGTACGAGGGAGGCGCGGGTGTGGGCTCCCTCGCGGACCAGCTTGGGCAGGTTCTGGTCGGTCGGGTCCTGGGTGCCCTGCCACATCAGCACGTCGACCGCGCGGCCCTGGTTGTGAATCTTGCGCACGGCCATGAAGTAGCGGGAGGTGGCCTTGGAGCCGCCGTAGGGGCGCTTGTCGTCGCCGACGACCGGGCACATGAACGCCAACTGCGCCTCATCGACCGTCACGATCAGCGGCTCGAACACGGTGCCCGGGTCGCGGCGCTGCTCCTCGATCCGCCGGTTCATCTCCTCGACCGCGTCTTCGACCATCTCGGTCGCCCGGATGACGTGGTCGTCGGAGGGGCCCTCGATCAGCACTTCGGCGATGCCCTCGAACATGGCCCAGTCCCCGATGCCCTTGAGATCGGCGATCCAGAACCGGCAGGTCCGGTCCTGGGCAAGCCACAGAGCGAGCGAGCGCAGGCTTGCCGTCTTGCCCTGGTTCGAGCGGCCGGTGATCAGGAGGTGGCGCTGGTAGAGGCTCAGTTCCGCCAGGTCACCGCGCAGATCCTGACCCCACGGCGCCTTGCCGGTCTTGTAGTTCGCGGTGATGGTCGGGTCGGTGACCAGCGGGGACGGGCCGATCGGCTCGTCCAGCGCCCCGGAGTCCGCGATCCACAGGCGGACCGTGCGGGCCGCCTCGGGGATGACGATGAACACCTCGTGCTCGTGCCGGGTCAGGTTCTCCGCGAGCTTCCGGCGTCGGGTCTGCACCTCGTTCGTCGCCACCCCGGACGGGAGGGTGACGTCGACTTCCACGCCGCATCCGGCGATCCGGATCGGGCCGAGCATCGACGCGCCGGCGTCGCCCATGTCCTTGATCGCGTTGCGCAGTGCGGGGATGCCGAGGTCGCGCAGGGCCTTGACCACGATCGACGGGGTGATCGGTTCGCCCTCGTTCGATCGGACGCTGTCGGGCAGGGCCCAGGCGGGTGCGGCCTGCTGCTTGCTGCCCACAGCCCATAAGGCGAGCAGGGCCAGGAACGGGCCGATGGCGAGCGCCGGGCCCCAGACCACCTGAACGATGGTGATGATCAGGTTGATGAACTCGATCGTGGCCATCAGCGGGGTGACGACCTGCGTGACGTCCTTCGTCGCGACGGCCATCACGACCCCGAGCGCGACCAGCGAACCGACACCCATGCCCGCAGTGACCGCGACGCCCTTGGCCGCGTCGAGCGGGGAATGGAGCAGGTCCATCCGGCGGCGGTGACGGGCCTCGCGGAAGTGCTGCCCCCGCTCCTCCCACTCCGTGGCCATCTCATGGTTCCCCGCGGCTTCGGCCGCGCGGAACATCCGCTCGTAGCGGGAGGCAGTCCGCCCGTCCCACGTCCGCTTCGCCGCGATACGGGCGCCGCCGGCGACGTAGAGGGTGTGCCGGGCGACGGCTCGGGCGGTCGTCCTGGTCGTCTCGTGCGTGACCGCCGTGCGGATGGCACGGCCGGAGCGGACCCACAGCGGGACCGGTGCGGCGGGGGCCGGATCGGGGACCACGGTCAACGTGGTCACGTTGGTGGGGGTGGTGTTTTTGTGCAGGTGAACGACGTTGTCACTCATGGTTGGTGGCGCTCCTGACTGCCCCGAGTCCGGGGTGAGAGGGAAGGGGAGAAAGTGCAGTGCAGGCAGGCGGGCGGTGCGGGTCACCACCAGCCGGAGGACTTTTTCGCGGCCTTGGCGCGGGCGGCCTCGGTGACGACGCGCTGACGCTCGATCTGCAACGCGGTCGTCTCCGCGATCAGCCGCGTCTCCGCCGACGTCGAGACGGACTCGATCCGGTTGTCGGCGCGTCCGGTGCTCTTGCCGCGCATGACCCGGTAGGAGCCGCCGGCGAGCGCGGCGAGCATCTGGCGCCGCTCGGAACCGGTGAGCGGCCACAGCTCGCCGCGCCGGACGGCTTCGAGCTTGCGGTTCGTCTCGCGGATCGCCCGGTCCAGGCGACGGGTGTCGGGCTTGCCCATGGTCAGACCGCCTTTCCGGCGCGCGGGGCGAGGATCAGGTGAATGTCGGCGGGCTGGACCGTCGAGCCCTGGGCGCGCAGCCATGCGGCGACTTCGCGGGTGACGCGGCCGGAGCAGAAGGTGATCGGGGCCGTGACGGTTCCGTGGGCGAACGCGCGGCCCTCGCCCGGCATGGTCACGTGCGCGTGCCAGGCGTATTCGATGCTGCTCGGAGCAGCGTTGATGCTGGTCACAGCGGAACTCCAAGATGTGGTGGGAGGGTTCAGGCGGCGCGCTGGGCTTCCGGGTAGGAGCAGGGCACGCAGGTCCCGAGCGAGGCCGGGATGACGTAGCCCGCATCGCGGCGGCAGGACGGGCAGGTGCGGCGGGCGGTGTTGGCCTTGGCCAGCGCCGCCCACTTCGCGGCCGTCATCGGCCGCACCGGCCGGGCGAGGTCGACCCGGTAGAGGTAGGCGACCAGCGGGCCCCGACGGCGGCGCGGCCGTTCGAGCTGCGCTGCCACGGCTTGTCCGCCAGGCCGCAGGCCGCGGGCGCGGAGTTGGCGGCGGGTGGCGTAGCCGTCCGGGGCCAGGCGCCACCGGAACACCGGCAGCGCTGACATCACGCCACGCGCTTCCACGCCGCCCGCAGCCGGACTTCGGACGCGGAGTGGCCGGCCGCCCGGAAGCGGGTCGCCATCTCCCGGTAGGACAGGGCGGGAACGCGGCTCGTGCGGATGTCCTCAACGGCCGCGTCAAGTTCCGTGTCGGTCAGCGCGGGCCCTGATTCGAGCGCGGTCAGGGGCTCGCTCGGTCCCCATACGGGGAGATCCCAGTGGGGTGCGACGTCGGGCGTGACGCGGTGCGTCACGCTGGTCAGTGCCCTGTTCGTGTCGTCGCCGGTCCGGGCCGCTTCGAGCGTTGACCATGCGTCGGAGAGGCGTTTGGCGGTGCTGGCCTGGACGCGGGCGACGCGGGCTCCGGCCTGTGTCACGGCTGTCAGCCGGGTTTCCTCGGTGCTGGCTTCGGCCCGCAGTCGGGCGCGGGCCACGGCTGCTTCGTCGCGGGCTTCCTGCTGGATTCCGGTGATGGCATTCAGCGCGGCCGGGGTGAGCGCGGTCCGCTCCCACAGCCCGTGGACCAGCCACAGTGCCTTCGCCGCGAGCGGCAGCCACGCCACCGCTAACCAGGCGCCCGTGTCCGCTTCCGCCGTGAGGGCGTGGGCGATCAGGACGCCGGTGGCGAGCAGACCGAACGACCAGCCCACGGCGGTTACGGCGGAGGAGTGGTCGCCCTGTGCGGCGAGGCGCCGTTCGTAGGCGAGGGTGGCGAGCCATCCCCCGTCGATGCCCAGACCGACCACCAGCGCGACCGGCCATGGCATCGCTGAACCCAGCCACATCACGACAACGGCCAGGGTGAGGACCAAGGAGACCGCCGTCACGGCGACGGCGGGCAGCGCGGTTGGGCGGGCCATCACGCCACCCCCGCCGGGATCGTGCCGGCGGTGCGGTTGGTCAGCTTGGCCCGCTCGGCGAGCACCCGGGCCAGCGCCCGGCGCACCCGGCGGGTGTCGACCTCGTTGGGGACGTGGTCCATGGCGGTGATCTGCGCGTCGATCAGGTCGACGTCCGCGAGGATCACGGGCATCTCCAGCTCGATCGCGTCCAGCTCCGCGCCCGTCGGCTCCATGAAGTCGGCGAACGCGGTATCAGCTTCCTGAACAGTGACGATGGGGTTCATTGGGTCGTGTTCCTCTCACACAGGAACGGCCCGAACAGCGGCCCCGGTGTTCGAGCACCGGGGCCGCGCGCCGTTGAAGTCGGTAGATCCGGCTCCCCTCGACGCTGCTCGTACGAGACGAGCAGCGGAGGCAACCGGCCGCAGCGATGGGCCGCGAGGGTTGATGCGCGGAACAGCCGCGCGGCCGTCTTTTCGACTCGGGGAGACGGGGCCCGCTTATGCAGTTCTCAAGCAACTACCAGCGCGGGGCCCCTAGTTGTGGCGAGCCATCCCGATCCGGAACCGCTCCTCGCCGGGGAGGAGCGGTGTCGCATCAACAGACTGGACCGGTGGACCGGTCCAGTCAAGCGTTGAAAATGGAGTTGCTTGGCGCTGGACAGAATTAGTGCAGGTCAGGTGGTGTGACGAGGCGTCAAAAAAGCTGGACCGGCGGACCGGTCCAGCGTGGTTTGGGGGTGCCTACATGGCGTAGGTGTCCACCTGCTCGAAGAGCGAGGAGGGGGTAACGCCCTCCTCGCAGACCAACGGACGACCTTCCTCGTCGTGCGCCGTGTGGAGGAGCACGGCGACCGGGGTGGCCGTCGCTACGTCCAAGCGCTCTGCCTCCGTGTCCGTAGCGAGGCGCACGGTGGTGATGTCCACTCCTTCGACCGGGAACCGTCCGGTCTGCCGACGGACGTAGCGTGTCGTGCCCTCGGCGATGGGGGCAGTGTCGGCGAGGCGAGGCGCCGCCTCCGCGATCTCCGGAGGGAACCACGCCTCCACGCAACTGTTCGGGGTTCCGTCCGGGAGCTGGAGGACGCGGATGCGTCGGAGTGCCAGCACACCGGGAGCGATCCCGAGTGCGACGGCGACGCGGGCGGGAGGCTCCGCCCAGTCGGGCGTACCGACGCGCAAGAACGGCATCCCACCCAAGATGCGCGCCGACCCAGCTCGGCGGGCGCCGGCGGCGCGAGCCACGGGCGTCTCCGTGACGACGAAACCGGTGCCTTGCTTGGCCACCACTACGCCGTCGTTGCGGAGCACGTCCACGGCCTTGATGGCGGTGGCTCGTGACACGTCCCACTGTTCGGCCAGGTCGCGGCCGGAGGGGATGGTGGCACCAGGGGCGAACTCACCAGCGGCGATGCGGGTGCGTAGAGACTCGGCGATCTCTTCGTACTTCAGGACGGCCATGGCTTCCTCTACTCCGCATGCTGGACTGGTCCACCGGTACACACGATACTGCGACCATGTCGAATCTCGAATTGGCACCCTCTGTGATGCGGTTCTACGGCGAGACAGTGAACGAGGACAGCCGCCTGCGTAGCTCGGCAGACGGACGCATGGAGTTGGTCAGAACTCAAGAGCTTCTCCGACGCTTCTTGCCCCCCGCACCGGCGCGCGTACTCGACGTGGGAGGGGGAACCGGGGTTCACGCTGAATGGCTTGTGAAGGACGGCTACGACGTCACGCTCGTGGACCCGGTGCCCCGTCATGTCGAGAGCGCGTCGGCCGTGTGCTCGGCGATCGTGGGAGATGCTCGCGATCTGCGTGAGCCGGACGACAGTTTCGACGTCGTGCAGCTACTCGGGCCGCTGTACCACCTGCCCGACCCCGATGATCGGCGTACAGCGCTGGCGGAAGCCGGCCGAGTGGTGAAGCCGGGCGGATTGGTTGTGGCGGCTGCAATCAATCGTTACGCGTCGCTCTTTGAGCACGTCACATACGCCCACCTGCACACCGAACGGATTCGTGAGTCCGTCTCCAAGATCCTTGAGACGTCCGTCTACGACGGTGTCCGAGGGTTCACCCTGTCCTACTTCCACCGCGCTGAAGAGCTTGAGGCGGAGTTGGCGGCATCCGGGTTGACGGAAGTGCAGGTCTTCGGGATCGAGGGACCCGCATGGTCGCTCGTTAAAGCGGCCGAGCAACAGCCGGGTGAGGGGCCGACGGACGAGCTGATTGCCTCGGCAATGGAGGCGGCACGCATGGCAGAGCCCTACCCGGAACTCCTTGCGGCCAGTTCGCACCTGCTGGCCGTGGGCAAAGCTCCGGCCGACAGCAGCGGCTGAGATACGGGCTGTCGACCTGAACTGCCCCGCGTCCACCAGCCGCTCGCCCTCCGGTCAGGCTCGAACCCAGACCAGGCAGGTAACCGACCAAACTGCGCTCAAGGCCGTGTCCCATGTGGTGAGGCGGACGAGTTTATTTGCGGGGGTTGTGTTGAAGCGCACCATCAGCGGCGAGCCCGAGCGGTATAAGTCAGGCCGTTTGCGGTGAGCAAGTGAATGTCCACATCGAAGGATTTCGCAACCCTCCTGACAGCTTCGGTGTCCACGGTCGAAATGTCATCGACGCGGTAAGATACTGAATCGGGTGAAATAGATCTGACGGCCAAGTTATCAGTGTAGGGGGCAAGTGCGGCTTCGAGTCGCCTGGCCCAGATCGTGCCTCCCTTTTCGGTAGAGGATTCCATGATCTCGACGTCGGTTGTCGATCCGAAATTAACCACTCCCATCAAGTGTTCGATCATGGCTGCCGTTGTTTTGCTCGTCGTCGCAACTTCGACAATCCCTCCCAACGAATGGAAAGTGCGGCAACCGCGAAATGCGTCAAGGTCTGCCGCATATTGGGCGACCGTCTGTGTTCTCTGCTGAATCAAGCGAGTCTTGATCGCGTGATCAATAGTGTGAGGCTTTCCAACGGTCTCTGATTCTGCGACTTGGAGTTCCTGCATTGCGTGGTCGACATGCGCCGTCAGGTAGCCAAGAATTTCCTCGTAGAGGCGATCTTCTATCGTGAAATAGTAAGCCTCGCTATTTTTCCTTGCCGACTCCAATGCTACATTCTTGGCGGCCTCGTAGGTTGCCTCACTGACCTGGGCTCCCAAGGATTCTTTGGCTGCTCTCAGGAAGTTGCTCAGTTGCAGCATGAGGAAGTCTGAGTCCGCGCGGTCGCGCATCTCGGAGATAAGTTCTGGTCGTGCTCCTACGGTGATTCCTGCTGCCTTGTGAAACCAGTCGTCCTTGACGTCGCTGGTGATGAAGAGGGTGGGCTTCTTCGTCTCAATGCAGTTCCGAATCATCTGTTCCCAGATGAAGTAGTCACCGTGAGCGTTCTCTGACTTTCCGGAGTCCCTGTAACCGGGTGGGATTTTGGCGGCGGCTCGCTCGGAGTATGTCTGTAGGAGGGTCTTCTCTTCGTCTGAAGTGAAGGGTCCTCCTGTGCGCTCGTCGAGGATGGCCGCAAGGGATTCGAGGATTGGGTCTTCTGACGCCACCTTTTCAAGCGTTAGATCGAGGGATGCTCGGTGTCGGTTGATTTCATCCACGACGCTAGCAAGAGCCTGCTGCAAAGGCGCTATCAGTGCATTCTTGTCCTCCCCGGAAAGGGAGCAGCGGCGTGCAAAGGTGTTAACCTGCGAGATGGCTTTATCGTGCAGCACCTTGAGTTCCCGTGGGACTGAATCAAATAGGTCGAGCTGGTCTTTTAGTGCATCAACGCGCCGGGAGAAATATTCTTTAGATACTTGATGTGGGACCCAGAGCCTTTCCCGCACTTTCTTCAGGACATCCAATAGTTCCTGTCGGGCAACGGGTGTGAAGCGGTAAAGGTCGAGAAGTACATTTGTGTCGATGACGATTGTATAAGTCTGAATGGCACTCTTGTAGTCGTTCAGTGGGCGACGCCAGAGGCCTTCGAATCCGTTTACAAAGGTGGAGCTAATTTCCATTTGGTGACCGGGCTTCTGATCAGGCGATTTTAGGTAGTCAGCATAGGGGCTGAGTGCACGGCGAGGCAGAGGTTTGCAAGCATTGGTCCTTCGTGCGGCAGCTCTCCTGGGTTGCGCGTGGGCGACGAGTGGATGCGTGGCCCTTGCGACTCGCCTCGACTCGCCAAAGCGTCGGGTCAAGGAACATGCAGAGAAATGATCATGGGTGGACTGCAAGCTGCCCCTAGCCTGACCTTCGGCGGTTCAACCGGCAGCGCTCGTACCTGGCAAGCGTCATCGATATCGGTGGGCCCTCCTGGGCCGCGCCTGGGCGGCCAACTACCGCCGTGGGGGCGCAGTCTAGAGCCGCGCCCCCACGGTGGGTCCGCCCAGCTAGACACAGTTATCCGGCCACATCCGCGACCGCAACTGGTTGATGGAGCCGCCGTCCCTGTCTATAGGGGCTGGAAGTTGATGGTCCCCCAGGTTGGTGGCGCCACACTGTGACTACGACTCCAACACTGTGGGAGGGACGATGGGCGAGAACCTCAGAGCTCTTGAGCATGAGGACGGCATCGTGTGGACGGAGAATGTCGAGCGGTTCGACTACGTCAGACAGTCGGTCGAATTGTCAGTCTCAACGCGCCGGCGGCCGGTCCCGTGGCGTGGTAGCGGTCGCCGCGTCGGTTACGCAGTCCTTCGCTCTGGCGCCCCGGCTGGAGACGTGCCAGGCGAGTTCATCCGGCGCGTCTTTTGGGTCAAGGACTACGACAGGTCCGAGCAGCCGGACGGGACGTACGAGCACTCAGCACCCAGCGAAGCGGTCGACCCTCGAACGGTCGCCCCGGGTGTTTGGGGTGAACTCACCGAGCGGGCATGGGGAGCGCCTCTGCCCGGGGCGTAGAACTCTGGCAGCGCCCGAGCGCGCTCTGTGGACGAGGCGTGGACGGCTGGAGGGCGGTTCGATGTGGCCGCCTGTAACTGTGCAGGTCAGTGCAGCTTTCGAAGTGCGTTCATGCGGGGACTGTAAATCTGCCGGCTTAGCCTTCCCAGGCTCGAATCGTGGCGCCGCCACGCGGAGGGAAACCCCCTCCGACCCGCTGAAAGGCAGAACGGAGCATGGCGGCGAAGCGCGGCGGGATAGGGACGTGCCGGATCTCCCGCCGCGGTCGCCACTTCAGGCCGCGACGTCATGGGGCGCGCCGGAGTCTGTCCAGCTGCGGCCTAGGCGCGGACGTGAGCCATCCAGGTGAACGACGCGTTCCCACAGTCCGTGGACGAGCCTCCGTCGACCAAGGCCGTGACGGCAACGTGGTGAAGCCTGACAATGTGGGGCTCGAACCGCTCCACACCCTGGGGGACGCCCGTACCGGTTCCCGCTACGGGCGGATGCTGCGGGTCGAATCCCCCTGGTTGCCGGCCAGTATGCGGTAGTAGCTCATGTCATGAACCTGATTTGGGTGCTCACCGGAGCAGAGCATCGACCGCCTGAAGCGCTGGCAGTGCAAGTGATCGAGCGCATGACTCATCGTCGAATGATCGACTGTCGGCTCCGCGAACATGCACATTACGGCTCAAAGCTCGTTACGGTCTCCGTCGACAGGAGGGGTTGCCTGAGGCGCCCGTGGCAGTCGAAACATGATCCGCCTGGCGGCCCAGTGCCCGGTGGAAATCACCAGCGCTGCCGCTAGGCTGCCAAGAAACTCGGGGAGGGCCGCCGCAAGGAGGTCCATGATCATGCCCCTGCCCCGCCCGCTGGGGCGTGACGCATCGTGTGCTGCGTTCCGAGACGCTTGAGCTTCCGCCGTACCCTTTCACCGAATTCGGGTGCCCTGTCATGGGTAGCGGCTGCCTGCGCCCATGTGCCACCAGTGCATGCCCACTCTGCTGCCAGCGCTTCCTCGTCGTTACGCAACCCGCGAAGAACGGCGGCTAGTCGGCTGTCGTCATATTCGGCTGCAAGGACTGCAGCATCCGGGCCTCTGTGATCCACCAGGAGGTCTTGGAGGGTTAGATCAACACCAACCGGCTGGCTCAGGAGGCAAACTCTTCGACCTCGTGCCCGTCGCTCCCACAGTGGCTGCAAGTAAGTGTGCTCTGCTTCGGTGTGCCGTCGCAGCAGATCAAGCACAAAGCGATCATGTGCCATGCCGCGGCCAAGCGTGGTCACCCAGTCGCCAAGCAGCGCGGCTTCCACTGCTGCACGCCACCGCCCGGGGTGTCGGAGCCCCAGCCAATCCTTGGCGAAGGCGTCTACCGTCTGCGTGTCCCCCTCAATGGCTGCGTTCCGCGCTTCGAGGGCCGCCAGGAGGGCCTGCCGCGCTGGCAACGGAGGTAGATCGCGGATGGCCTCGGCGAGCTGGAGCAGAGCGTGGCCGATGAGGCGCTTCATGAGTATGAGTTGGATTCGTGCAATTGCCCTTCGCTCGGTGGCGTCGGTGGCTGCCTCAATTTGCTCTCTGGTGCTGCGTGCCACGATCTCGTTGCCGATAAGCATTCCGATGGCGCGATTGCACACGAGGACGTACTCGTAGCCGCGGCGCTGGCTCCAGTACTCCCAGAGCGCCTCCGCTCGCGGCGTTGGTTCCGAGTGAACGCTTAGAGGTTCTAGATGGGGCGCGATGCAGGTCAGGCACGAGGTGGCAGCCACTGTCTCAGTCATGCGTCTTCCTTGCCTGGGTCGTGTAAGCCTTTCTCCTCCTAGGCACGGGGAAGGCGCCTACCGGCAAAAAATCTTGAGGTGCGACATGTGATGTGGCTCACTCATAAGAGGATTGGGTGCTGCCACGCGTGGGGGCGATGAGCCCCTCGTGGGGCATCTGTGGGCCGCCAGGGTGGCGCGGTGCGGACACAGCAGGTCGGGTGGCTGGGGTCGCGCGGACTGTAAGTCTGCCGTGCTCAGGGCTGGGTAGTCCTCGGCCCGAGCGAGGGCGGCTCGCGAGAACCGCCAGGGACGACCACGTGGGCGTGGCGCTTGCCGTGCTCATGTGGTCGCATTCGTACAGCTACACCCACGTACGCAGGCACATCCGGGCCATCAGGCGACTAAGAGGCCTCAGTCGCTGTGCGCGCTCGCTCGACGAATCGCGCTTGGCATTGCCGGTAGGCGGCCTCTGCAACGTCAAAGCGATCGCGCGCGTCTGCGTCCCCGCGGGTGACGTGCCACAGGCATTGGTTCACTTTCAGCGCAGCGTCTTGAACGGCCTGAGCCGCATCGGCAGTGGCGGCTGGCCCTTCTAGGACGACGATCCGGACGCTTTGCATGAGTGGTGCGTAGGCTTCGCGTAGTTCAACGCGCAACTCCTCTAGTCGCGCCAACTGCTGTTGGGGGTCGGGTATCTGGAAGAAGGCGTCCGAGACCTTCCAGTACAACTCTGCAGTGTCGTGAGAGCGTTGCATCAGCTCAAGGTAGGCCGCGCGTCGTAGTTCCCGAACTCGTCCTCGATGCTGGGCTTGTATCGATGCCTCGGCCTGGACCCGGGCAGCCCGTACGTTCCCCAGGTTGGTCACCCAGCTCGCTAAGACGGCCGTACCGCCGGTGAAAGCTGCGACCCACATTGCGCTGTCCCCCATGGCGATCAGTCTCGGTGAGGCGCAGCGCACTGTCGAGGGCGCCTTGCGAGCCGCTCCATGGACCTGGCAGCCAGTCTCAGTTTCAGTCTCGATTGCTCCTCGGTCCGGCATAGTCCGAGCTTGTCCACGCGCATCCGACAGGTCACCTGACCAGCGAGGTTGGTCCTTTGATGGACGGCTCTGGACCGCCCTGGAACGAGTCCGGACAGCTTGTAATGCGTAGGTCGTCGGTTCGAATCCGACAGGGGGCTCCCTTGCAAGCCCAGCTCAGACGTGGTCTGAGCTGGGCTTTTGCGTTCAAGGGGGGCAAGGGGGTGTGGGTCCCAGGTGGGTGTGGGGGGCGGGGTCTCAGAGGGTGAACTTGACCGCCTCCAGCCAGCGGTCGTTCTCCAGGGCGCCGCCGAAGACGTAGCCGGGGCGGGCGTCGGCGCAGCCCTGGGTGCCCCAGTCGAAGCCGTGGACCTTGGCTGTCTGGCAGATGCGGCCGCTGCCGATGTTGATGGCGAAGCCCGACATCACGGGCGCGCTCTTCTTCGTGCTGCCGATGTAGTTGTTCCTGCCGTCGGCGATCACCGCTGTCCAGTGCGGTTCCCACTTGCCCCGGCCGTCGGACGAGTCGGGGTCGTGGACGAAGGCGTTCGCGGCCGAGCCGCCACTGCCGGACACCGCGATGTTCAGCGCCTTGATCGGGTTGTTCCGGCCCGAGGTGCCCGCCATCGTGCCGTCGCACACGGGCTTCTGCCAGCCCTGCCCGGAGACGTAGGCGCGGTAGCAGATGTGCCGTCCCGAGGGATCGTTGCGGGCGAGTCGGTTCACGGCGGTGGCGGCGGTGTCCTGCGCGGGCTTCGCGGTCACCGTGGCCCGCGGTGGCTCGGCGGTCACCGTGACGACGGCCCCGGCGCCGTTCCCCTTGTCCTTCGTGCCACCGGCCCCCTTTGATCCCTTCTTCGCGCCCTTCGACTCCTTCGGTCCGGCCGACGGCGACGTCGAGGGGCCGGACGGCGGGACGCTCACCGTCGAGGTGGAGACCGGCCCCGACCTCTCCGCCTGCGGGCTCGTGCTCGTCTCGCTGGTCGACCGGGCGGCTTCCGCGCGGCGCCCGCCGTCGTCCGATCCGCCGCTGCCCAGCATCACCAGCGGAACAATGACGAGAGCGGCCGCCACGAGGGCCACCGGCCCGACGACCAGCGGCCTGTGCAGCAGGCCCGGGCCTTCGTACTCGTCGTCCGACTGGCGTGACCCCGCTCGGCGGGTGAGGTGGGGGGCGGGTCGGGTGGTGGGGGGACGGCCGGTGAGCGGACGGCCCGTGGCGGGCCCGGAGTTCGCGGGTGTGTCGAATCCCGCCGCCGGGCTTGAGGCCGCGCCGAATTCAGGATCCTTGCCGTCCAGGTCGGGGTCCGTGTCCGCGTCCCCGTTCGAGGCGGCGGGTGGGGGCGGGGGCGGTGTCCGGGACTCCCGTCGGCGCTGCTGCTCCAGCGTGTACGCCTCCATGTCGAAGTCGTCGTCGTCCTCGTCCTCGTCGGACGTGACGTCGTTCTCCTCGTCCCCGTCCTCGTCGTACCAGAGGCCGTTCTGCTCAGCCCCCTCCCCGTTCCCGGCGGCGGACTGCTCATCGAGGGCCGGCGGGAGTGGCGGTTCCTCTCGCTGGTCCACGAGCGTGCTCGAACCGTCCGGGGCCACCTCGACATACGCCACGTACCCCGCGGACGGGTCCGAGATCGTGGCGGTCACGGTGGTGCCGCGGTCCCGCGCGTACCCGTGCAGGGCGTCGAGGATCGCGGCGTCGACCGTCACCCCGTCCGCCGACGGTACGGGCTCACCGTCGATGACGGCCGAACCGTCACCGGAGATGACCACCGTGAAGCGGGGGTCCGGCTCGCCGGGCACGGCGGGGACGTCCTCCGTGGTCGGTCCGGGTGTCTGTTCGCCCCGGCTCATGGCGCTTCCTTCCTGGCGTGCCCGACCGCGTCCGTGCCGGCCGGGCCCGTCGCGTCGGGTCCTCGTAGCGCAACGGGCGCCACCCTGGATCGGTTCAAATCCCGGGCGGCGCGGTGCGGAAACGGGAGGGGTGTGTGGCCCCTTGCACACTCCCAACACCCCTAAGCGGAAAGGGGTGTTCAGTAGAGTGCGGAGAGTGAACGCCTATGAGGAATCCGTGCGTTTCGCCGTGCTGGGGCCGGTCCGGGCATGGCGCGGGGAGCGAGAGGTGGACGTCGGTGCCCCGCAGCAGCGGGCGGTGCTGGCGGCACTGCTCCTGCGCCGGGGGCGTCCCGTCATGCTCGGCGAACTCCTGGACGCGGTCTGGGGCGAGGGGCCGCCGACGGCCGCCGTGTCGGTCGTACGGACCTATGTGTCACGTCTGCGCAAGGGGCTCGAACCGGAACGTGACGCCACCGCCGCCCCTCGCGTGATCGTCTCCGTCGGCGACGGCTACGCGCTCCGGGTCCCCGAAGGTGCCCTGGATCTGGGGGTGTTCGAGCGACGGGTCGCCGGGGCCAGGAAGCTGCGCGCCGCCGGTGATCCGTCCGCGGCGGCCGAACTGCTGCGCGCCGCGCTCGGCGGCTGGCAGGGGTCGGCGCTGGCGGGAGTGCCGGGACCGCTCGCCGAGTCCGAGAGTTCCCGGCTGGACGAGCAGCGGCTGACCGCGCTGGAGCTGCGGCTGGACGTCGACGTCGAACTCGGACGCCACGGCGAGGTGATCGCCGAACTGGTCTCGCTGGCCGGGAAGTTCCCCCTGCGGGAAGGGCTGTGCCGGCTGCTCATGCTGGCGTTGTACCGGTCCGGGCGGCAGGCCGAGGCGCTGGCCGCCTACCGGGGGACGCGCGGCACCCTGGTGTCCGAGCTGGGCATCGAACCCGGCGCGGCGCTGAAGGACCTGCACGAACGCATCCTGGCCGCCGACCCGTCCCTGGACATCGGTCCGCCTCCGGGCGTCGGTCCGCCTTCGGGCCTCCGGTCGTCCCCGAGCATCGGTCCGACTTCGGGTATCGGTCCGCATTCGGCGGGCGGGTCGCATTCGGCCGGTGGTCCGCACTCGGTCGGTGGGTCGGACGTGGGCCTCGGGCCGTCCGAGGGCGGCGGTCCTCCGCCGGACCCGGGTCCCTCCTCCGCGTCGCGGACACCCGAACCCGAGCCGCCCCGACCGGAGCCGTCCGCGCGGCCGACCCCGCCGAGCGGCACGCAGGCGGCGATTCCGGCCCAACTGCCCTCGGACCTGCCGACGTTCGCGGGCCGGGAGGCGGAACTCGAGCGCGTACGAGCCCTGTTGCCAGGGGTGGGTGAGGCTCCGCCCGCCGTGGTGATCAGCGCGATCGGCGGCATGGCCGGTATCGGCAAGACCACCCTGGCCGTGCACTGGGCCCACGAGATGGCCGGCCGCTTCCCCGACGGACAGCTCTACGTCAACCTGCGCGGCTTCGACCCGACCGGCGTGGTGATGGCGCCGGACGACGCCATCCGCACCTTCCTCGACGCCCTCGGCGTCCCCCCGATGCGGATCCCCGCCGGTCTCGACGCCCAGGCGGCGCTCTACCGCAGCATGCTGGCCCAGCGCCGGATCCTCGTCCTGCTCGACAACGCCCGTGACACCGAGCAGGTCCGCCCGCTGCTGCCCGGCTCTCCGGGCTGCCTGGTCATCGTCACCAGCCGCAACCAGCTCACCGGTCTGGTCGCCGCGGAAGGCGCGTACCCGCTGACCCTGGACCAGCTCACCCCCGCCGAGTCGTACGACCTGTTGGCGCGCCGCCTCGGCACCGGCCGTCCGGCGGCCGAACCGCGGGCGGTCGACGAGATCATCACGCGGTGCGCCCGGCTGCCGCTGGCGCTGTCCATCGTCGCCGCCCATGCCGCCGCGCACCCCGGCTTCCCGCTCAGCGCCATCGTCGACGAGCTGCGCGAGAGCCACGGCAGCCTGGACGCCTTCGCCGGAGGCGACGACATCACCACGGACGTACGGGCCGTCTTCTCCTGGTCGTACAAGGCGCTGTCCGGCCCGGCCGCGCGTCTGTTCCACCTGCTGAGCCTGCACTCCGGGCCCGACATCTCCGCGCCCGCCGCGGCCGCGCTCGCCGGGCTGCCGGCGCGGGAGGCCCGCGGTCTGCTGGTCGAGCTGACCCGGGCGCATCTGCTCACCGAGCACTTCCCGGGCCGCTACACCCTGCACGACCTGCTGCGTGTGTACGCCGCCGAACGCGTCCAGGCCGACGAGACACCGCGCGAGCGGGACCTGGCCCGGGAACGGCTGCTCTCCTGGTACCTGCACACCGCGGACGCCGCCTACCCGCACATCACCCCGCGCCGGCGCCCGATCCCCCTCGACCCGCCGCCTCCGCTGTGCCGGCCGCTGGAGTTCACGACGTACGACGAGGCGCTCGGCTGGTGCGAGAAGGAGCGGGGCAACCTGGTCAGCACGGTGCACACGGCCGCCGCGTCGGGACATCCCGGCATCGCCTGGCGGCTGCCCGCCGTCCTGTGGGGGTTCTTCTACCTCCGCAGCCATATGCACGACTGGCTCGACACCGCCCGGGTGGGGCTCGCCGCCGCCCGCGCCGCCGGCGACCGCTGGGGCGAGGCCCAGGGACTCGCGGACGTCGGGGCGGCCCTGCGCAGCTCGGGCCGGCTCGACGAGACGATCGACCATCTGCGTCAGGCGATGGTCGCCTACCGCGATCTGGGGGACCACGACGGCAGAGGCGCGGCCGTGTCCAACCTGGGCGACGCCTATCTGCAGTCCGGGCGGCTCGCCGAGGCCGTCGAGTACACCCGCCGGGGGCTGGTCATCGAGCGGGCCATCGGCGGTGCCTGGGGCGAGGGGATCTCCCTGTGCAACCTGGGTGACGCCTATCAGCGGCAGGGCCGGTTCGAGGAGGCCGTCGACTGCCTGGAGCGAGCCCTGGCCGTCCTGCGCGCGGGCGGCAACCGGTGGGTCGAGGGGGTCACCCTCGACATCCTGGGCACCGCCCACCGCCGTCTGGGGCGTCACGGCGCCGCCGTCGAGTACCACCTCCAGGCGCTCAAGACCCACCAGGACATCGGCAACCGCTGGGGAGAGGGCCACACCCTGGGCAACCTCGGGGACGTCCATCTCGACGCCGACGAGCCGGAGGCCGCGCGCGAGGCCTGGCGGCAGGCTCTGTCGATCTTCGTGGAGTTCGACCATCCGGACGCCGAGAAGGTACGCGAACGGCTCGGCCGCCTGGGCGACACCCCGTCCGACGCCCACGCGCAGGGGCCCGCCGAGCCGGAGCGGACCGCCTGACATACGTCTCCTTCGGTGCCTTCGGGTTCCCCTCCGCACAACGGGGCGCGGGGGAGGACGGTTCAACCGGGGGGCCGGGTCGGACGGTTCCCCGGGGTGCGGATGTCAGACGCGTCGTGGTGTGGGCGGGGCGGACGTGTTCTGTGTGGCGGGCGGCGGTCTGAAGGTCCCGGGCCGTGAAGAGGAGCCGGGGCTTCTCGGTGCCGAGGACCGGGAGAGGGCGTCGAGCGAATCGCTCAGGACCCGGTGACCGTCACCGCTGATCGGGGACGCCACGGCGGCGGAACCGAGCGGCGGGGACACCGGGGCGGCCTGTTCGAGCAGCGGGGACACCGGGGTCGTCTGGCTCAGCAGAGGTGACACGGGGGCCGTCTGGCTCAGCAGCGGGGAGACCGGGCTCGCCAGGTACGGCAGCGGGGAGACCGGGCTCGCCAGGTACGGCAGCGGAGAGAGGCCGTCCGCCGGGTCCGTCAGCAAGGACGCCTGGCTCGTGAGCGGGGACTCCGGGAGCATCAGCGGGGACTCCGGAGTCGTGAGCGGGAACTCCGGGATCGAGAGGAACGGTGAGGCCGCTCGGCTCGGCAGGTCGAGGACCGAGGGAGCGATCGCCGGCACCGCCCGGTCCCGCGCGGGGCGCTCCCCCTCCGACCGCGCGGGCTCGTCCGGCCGTCGGCCGGCCGGGTCCTGCCCCGAGGGGACGGACGCCGGGGGTGCCTCACGCGCCAGCTCCCTCTCGTACGCGTTGGCGGCCCAGCGCGCGACGAGCGGCATGCTCTCGGGAGACTGCTCGAACGCCTCCCGGTACTTCCTGTTGTTCCTGACCAGGTCCAGGACCGCGTCCTCGAAGGCCTCGCGCTCGTGCGTCGGCAGCCGGAGGACGCGTTGTTCGAGGAGCGCGAGTCCCGAGGGTCCCGCGTGTACGGGACCCTCCGGGCCGGGTCGCCGCCCGCCGCCCTGTCCGGTCTCCTGTCCGCCGTCGCGTCCGACTCCTGGGCCGGTCTCCTGTCCGTCGTCCTGTCCGCCGCCGGACACGGGGCCTCCTCCGCCCGACGCGGGGCCGCTCCCGCCCCCACCCGGCGCCGAGCGCGACCCGCCCGTGAAGGTCCGCAACAGGCGCCGCAGTTCGGCGACCAGCCGCTCCCAGATGCCGTCCGCGTCGGCCGGACCCGTCCAGCCGCGCTCCCGGTTCCGTCTGCCGTACTCGGTTCTGAGCAGGTCACGCGCCAGCCTGGACGGGGAACCACCTCTGGTCAGCCGGGCCCGGTTCCGGGGGGCCACGTCGTCGATCGCCATCGTCAGGCCCCGCGCAGTTCGAACCCGCTCGGCAGCGGCAGCAGGCCCGGAGGCAGCGGGGCGTCGGGGAACCAGCGGGCGCCGTCGGTCGGACGCGGCGGGTCCGTACGGTGGTAGCACCCGTTCGCGGGAGGCGTGGACCCGCGGCGCTTCAGCAGGCCCTGCGCCGCGAACCGCCGTGCGTGGGCAGCGGACATGCGCGTACCTCCGGACTTCTCGGTCGTACGGCGTCGGCCCGGTGCCGACACGGGTTCGGGAAGCACAACGGGCCCGGGGTGCCGGTCAGTTCAACGGGGATGGCGGCCGTCGGCCCGAGTGCCCTCCGGCCGACGGCCGCCACCCGCCCCGAGCGGCCTACTTCTTGCTGGGGCCGCCGGGCTTCTTCCGGTACTGGTCGCCCCTCACCCACCCCGCGAAGCCGCCCCCCGTCTTCGGCTCCTTCGCCTTCTTCCCCGACGAACTCTTCTGCGCCGGGGCGTTGGACGGCGGGCTGGGGTTCCTGGGAGCACGGGCCAGGGGCTCTCCGAACTCCGAGGAGGCCGAGCCCGTGCTCGGGGTGTTCCGCTGCGTGTTCGTGTACGAGGGGTGGTACATCTCGGTGTTCCCGACCGGCGGCGGCGGATACGCGAACGCCTCTTCCTGGACGGGCGACTCGGACTGCGGGAAGGAGTAGCCCTGTCCCGTGCCCACCGGCTGGAGAGCGTAGGTGTAATGCGGCTGCCCGGCCGCCAGGCTGCCTTCCTGGAAGCCGCCCGGCGCGAAGTGGTCCCCGGTCGTGGGCATCTCCGCCGTCGGCGAATAGTCGGCTGTCGGGGAGTAGTCCGCCGTCGGCGAGTAGTGCGCGGCGGACGACCCGAGGTCCATGCCGGCCATGCCCTGCGACAACTGGGCGCCGTAGTCCGGTGTGCCGGGCCAGGCCGACGTGCTCGCCCTGCGCTGCTGCTCCTCCCGGAAGGCCGCGAGCTTCCCGTCCAGCGAGTGCGCCGCCGCCTCCTGGGCCTGAAGCTCGGCCTGCACCGCCGCCACGGTCGCGGCCCTGCCCGCCCCTTGCAGCGAGGCGTTGGTGTCCACCCGGGTGAGCTGGCGGCTCACCACCTGGGACAGGTCGTTCGGGCTCTCCGTGCCCGCCACCCGTCCCGTCGCGGGGTCCGACAGGACGACCACCGCGTTGGGGTCGTCGAACGCCTTGTGGAAGGTCTTCAGCGAATGGCCGCTCGCCGCGCTGTCCTGGGAACTCGACGAACTGGCCGAGGACTTGCTCGCGTTGCGCGCCTTCTCCTGGTTGCGCCAGCGGTTCTGCTTGTCCGCGAACTGCGGGTCGTCCGGCGAGGGGATCTGGTCGAACGAGTTCTGCGAGTGGACGTTGTACGTCGCCCTCGTCTCCAGTGACCACGCCCCCGACTCCTGCGAGTCGTTCCTGATGCCCATCACCTTGACGTGCAGGTTGGAGACGAGACCGGCCTCGATCCGTTCCTTCAGGTGGGGCCACTCGTACTTCGTCAGGACGCTGTTCTCCACCTTGCCGCCGAGCATCACCGCCTCGACCGGGCCCCGCGTGCCGTCCACGTAGTGGTTCGACATGTGCGTCCAGAGGTCGGCCTGAACCTGCGCGTCCGACCAGTTCTCGAACCCGCAGTTCCTCCCGTTGAAGATCTTTCCCGGGGGTGAGGTCTCGAGGATGAGGCCGCCGGCCTTCGCCGCCTGACGGGCCGGGTAGTACGGCTCCGTCTTGCTCCAGAGGTACTTCTTGTCGAAGGTCTCCTGCGCCTTCGCGTCCCGCATCCTGTCGAAGTTCTTGTCCCTCCGGTTCGCCCGCCACCAGTCCGCCGGGACGTGCAGGGCGTTGAGCCGGTCGAACTGGGCGATCAGGTTGTTGGCCGCGTCGCCCGACCACTGCGGGTTGGGCTTGTGCCCCTCGTTGAGCCACGTACCGTTCAGGTGGAGCTGGTTCATGTAGCCGTCGAAGGCCTGCATGAACGCTCGGTCCTTGTGCAGGCCGTACTTCGTCAGGTCCGCTCTCATGTCCGTTTCGTCGGACCTGAATTTCGCCTCGTCGAAACGCGCCATCGTGAGGTCCTCCTCGCCGGAGCGGCAAGTGATGTGCCACTCGCCCGCGTTGGGGCACTGCCGTGCCGAACGCTCGTCTTCCGTTGCGACTTCCGCGGCCGTTTCCGCGGCCGCGGAAGACGCAACGGACGTCACCTCCGCGCGGTTCAACCCGGCGCCGGCGCGCGGATCCACCGGACGCGTGAACCCCCTACCGCACGCATGCGTTGTGGTGCCGGGATCCGGGTGTCACGCTCCCCGGCTTCCGCGACCACTGTCCGACGCGGCTTCGGCCGCGCATCAGGAAGGAGCGCCATGACGGTCCAGACGCATGACGCCGAGCAGGCGGCGCCCCCCGCCCCGAAGTTCATCCTCTACCTGGAGGCGCCCGAGTACGGCCGGGCGCTGCGACAGCTCACCCTGTGGGTCCACCACGTGCTGCTCCCGGTCTACGGCAGGGAGGTCACCGCCCTGTCTCCCTGGTGTTCGCGCTGGTGGGAGCACCCGGAGGCGGTCGCCCAGTTGCACGGGCTGTGGCTCGCCTGGGGGGAGCTGAGCGACACCGGCTCCGAGTCCGGTCCGAGCGGTCCGGCCGGCTGGCACCGGGACTATCTGGCCCCGATCATGCAGAACCTGCGCGACCCGTCCGGGGTGTTCGCCGGCTGCAAGCCCGGCTCGCACCGCCCGAAGGAGGTTCCCGTCGTCGACGCCGTCGACCCGTTCGGGCCGCCCCCGGGACCGCCGTCGGCCAAGGGCTGAGGGAGGCGTTCGGGGCGGACGGGCGTGTCCAGGACCGGGGGACCCCGGGCCCGGCGGCGACGAGGGGCGGACCACCGCGGTCCGCCCCTCGCCCGCGTCCGCCCCTCGCCCGCGTTCGCCTTTCTTCCGCGTCGCGGCCTCGGACGTCCAGGCTTCAAGCCTCCGGGCCTCAGCCGTCCGAGTCTCAGCCGTCCGGCCGGACCACCCCCAGGATCTCCATCGACGCGGCCGGGGAGACGTACACCCAGCGGCCCGGGCGCGGGGCCTGGATGATCTTGCCGTCGCCGATGTAGAGGGCGACGTGGCTGGCGTCGGCGAAGTAGATGATGAGGTCGCCGGGGCGCATGTCCTCGACGGGGACGCGCTTCAGCCGCCGCCACTGTTCCTCGGAGGTACGGGGGATGAGGCGGCCCGCGTACAGCCAGGCCTGTGAGGTCAGCCCCGAGCAGTCGTAGGAGTCGGGGCCCTCCGCTCCCCACACGTAGGGCTTGCCGAGCTGACGGGTGGCGAACTCGATCGCCTTCTTCCCGGCCGGGGTCGCCTCGGTGCCGACCTTGTCGAGGATGCCCGAGCCCACCCACTTCGCCTGGGCGGCGTCGGCCTCCTTCTTCTCCAGCGCGGCGATCCGCTCGATCTCCTTCTTCTCCAGCCGCGACTCCAGCTTCTTCGCGTCGTCGATGTGCTTCTCGATCGCCCGGCGCTCGGTGTCCTTGGCGGCGCGGCTCTCCCGCAGGCTCTTCAGGACGCCGGTGGCGTCGTGGGTCCGGGTCTCCAGGTCCTCGCGGGTCGCGGTCAGGGCAGTCAGGACTCCCTGGGTCGCCTGTTGCGCCTGCCGGGCCAAGGAGGCGTTGTCGAGGGCGTGTTCGGGGTTGTCCGAGAGGGCGAACTGCATCTCGGCGGGCAGGCTGTCGCCCCGGTACTGGGCGCGGGCCGCCGCCCCCGCCAGGGAGGTGAGGCGGCCCAGCCGCGTCTCGGCCGCCTCGATCCGGGTCCGGAGCGTGTGCACGCGCTTCGCCTGCTCGGTCACCTTCTCGTCGGCCGCGTCGTACTTGTTCGTGGCGACCTCCGCGTCGTGGTAGAGGCGCTTGAGCTCGGTACGTACCTCGGCGAGGGTGCCGGGCTCGGCCGGATCGGCACCGGCCGGTGGCGGTGTCGTCGCCGCCAGGGCGAGGGCCAGGGTGACGGTCACCGCCGTCCGGTGGCCGTGTGCGCGCAGAGTCCGTCTCATCTGTGCCGAAGCTCCTTCCAAGGGCGTCACGTGCGGGGTGCGGGGCGGGGTCGCCCCCACAACGGGGCGGTGGCGTCCGGTGGTTCAAACCGCGGGTATGAACCGGTGGGACGCGCGCCCCGTTGTGCGTCCAGGTGCGGTTCGCGGACGAAGGGAGCGGTATGGGCGCGGAGTTGGTGCTGCTGGCGCTGTGCACGGGGTCCGGCCTCGGGTTCCTGACGCTGGCGACACGGTCGGCGCTGGCGGCCGTACGGCTGTCCCTGCGCGGACTGCGCGTCATGGGTCAGGTGAGACCCCGGGAGGCGTCGGACCGCCGGTGGGGCGGGCTCGTGGTGTTCTCGGACCATCTGGGGCGGGGGCTCGTCCTCGACCCGGGGTGGCGGGGGCCGCTGTGCGGGCTGCCGCCGGTCGGCGGCCGCGTGCCCGTGGTCTACACGCGGAACCGGCCCGCCACGGCCCGGCTGTGGACCCTGCGGTACCTGCTGGCGCCGTCGTTCGGATGGTTCCTGTCCTCGACCCTGGCGTTCGGTACGGGCGTCGTGGTCTCGTCGTGAGCGGACGGGAGGGCGAGGCGGGCGGCGGGGAGAGTGAGGCGGGCGCTGGTGGCGCGGGGGCTGGCCGGGTAGGCGAGGCGGGCGGCGGCGCGAGGGGCGGCCGGGTCGGGGAGGTCGATGTGCTGCGCGGAGCCGCCCTGTTCGGCATCCTGCTCGTCAACGCGCAGCTCATGGCGGACCCCTACACCTCCTTCGGCGGCGGGCCCGGAGCCTCGGCCGTGGACCGGGCGGCGGCGTGGGGCGTGACCGCGACGACCACCGCCTACCAGCTCTTCTCCTTCCTCCTCGGCTACAGCTTCGTCCTCGACCGGCGCGCGGCCCGGCCGTCGGACTCCGCCGCCGGACTCCGTCATCTGCGGCGCACGGCGGGCCTGTTCGGTCTCGGGCTGGCGCACGCCGTGCTGCTGTACCCCGGCGACATCCTGATGACGTACGCCGCTCTCGGGCTGATCCTGTACGGGCTGCGCGACCTCACGCCCCGGGCCGCCCTGCGCCTCGCGGTCGCTCTGGTGGCGGGCCTGGCCGTCCTGCTGCTCGGGTACGGGCTGCTCACCGTCGCCCTCACCGAACCGGTCACGCCGGCTCAGTACGCGCCCCGGGTCGCGGACACCGTGGCCGCCTACCGCGGTGGTCCCCTGTCGGTGATCGGGGCGCATCTGCGCGAGCTGCCCTCGGCACTCGGCGCGAACCTGATGTACGCCCCGGACATGCTGGCCGCATTCCTCGCGGGGCTCGCGGCGGCCAAGGCAGGACTGGTGGAGCGGCGCGGCCGGGACCTGGTGTGGCTGCGGCGGACCGCCGTACGGTGGCTGCCGGTGGGCCTGGCGGGCGGTGCCGTCACCGCCTGCTGCGCGAACGGGCCCCTGGACAGCCGGTGGTTCCTGGTCGGGCACGCGGTGTCGCTGCTGACCGCGCCGGCCCTCACGGCGTCGTACGCGTGCGGCGTGCTCCTGCTGGCCGGTGCGTCGCGTCCGGCGGCGGCTGTGCTCGCCGCCTCCGGACGCATGGCGCTCAGCCACTACCTCACCCAGTCGCTCGTCCTCGCCTGCGTGTTCACCGGGTACGGGTTCGGGCTGTACGACCGTGTCGGCACGGCCGTCGTCCTCGCGGGCTGCGTGCTCCTGTACGGCGCCCAACTGGCGCTCGGCGCCCTGTTGATGAGCCGGGTCCGCTACGGGCCCGCCGAACTGGTGCTGCGCACGGTCACGCTGGCGCGACGTCCCGGCCGGGCTCCGGCTTGCTCAGGGTCACACCCGGCAGGGCGCGACCGGCTGCCCGTTCCGTGATCGCCGCCGTCTCCGCCTTGGCCGCCGCCGAGATGGCCCCGGCCCCGGGCTCCTTGTACCAGGGGCGCAGCCGGATCAGGGCGGGCCTGACACCGGTCGCGAGGAGCAGCGCGGTGCCCTTCGGCAGGGCGCGGATCCGGTCGGGCGGCAGGACGGCCTCCTGACGGTAGGAGTACGAGCGTGACGTGCCGTCCTTGCTCCGCGAGACGCTCGGGGTGCGCACGTCGTGCTGGCCGACGAGGGTGGAGATCTTCTGGACGAAGTCGGCGTCGTCCAGACCCGCGCCGAGGAGCTTGATGGTCGCCGCGCTCCACAGCGCGTCCATGCCGACCTCCCCCCACACCCGGGCCCCCTGGCGGTAACTCTGCAGCAGCGTGACGACGTTGATGCCACGGGAGCCGAAGTGCGAGTACAGATCGGGGAGATCGGAGATGCGGCACACGTTCGCCGCCTCGTCGAGCACCGCGGTCAGCGGCGGGTCCAGGCGGCCGCCCATGCGTTCGGCGGCCACGACACCGGCCCGCATCGTCGCGTCCGCGAGGCCCGCGATGACGCCGGCCGCCGAACCGCCGCCGTCCTTGGACAGGAGGTAGAGCGTGTCGTGGCCGAGGACGTGCTCGTCCGGGCGGAACTCGGGAAGGCCGGGGTCGGGGGTGACCCAGGCGAGGATCTCGGGGTCGAGGAGGCAGGAGACGGTCTGCCGGGCCGTCTCGTAGATGCCGTCGCGTGTCTCCACCGCGCCCCGCACCGTGCCCTGCAACTGCTCGGCCATCGCCCCGAGCCCGACCTGGCGGAGCAGGTCGATCGGGGCGCGGTCGGCGGGGTCGGCGAGCCAGGCGAGGAGTTCGGTCAGCGGGGTCCTGCCGCGTGCGGCGGCGAGGAAGAGCGCGGTGAGCGTGTTCTGGGCGGCCGAGATCCAGAAGTCCTTCTTCGCGCTGTCGTCGTTGACGGACGCGACGAAGTGGCCGGCCATCCGGCGGGCGCCCTCGATGGTGTGGCACTCGCCGAGGATGTTCCACCACATCGCGCGCGGGGTGTGGGCGATGCCCTGCGGGTCGAACGTCCAGACCGTGCCCGCCTTCGCGCGTTCGGCGCGGGTCACGGCGTACACGTCGGCCTTGTTGGACGTGAGCAGGACGGCACCCTGGGCGCGCAGCACCCGGGGGACGGCGATGCCGGTCGACTTGCCGGCGCGGGGCGCCATGAGGTCGAGTTCCACGTCCTCGTAACTGCTGCGCAGCTCGGGGCCCTTGGGCTCCAGGTCGCCGAGGAGGTTGCCGGTCTCGTCCGGGTGCACCTGATCGCGGCCCGTGAGGCCGGGGCGCAGGTCGCGGGCGCGGGCCTCGATGCCCTTCGGGCACATCGCGGCGAGTTCCCGCCGCCCGGCCAGGCCCTTGGGGCGGGCCGAACGGTCCATGAGGAGGCGTACGACGACGGCGACGGGCAGCGTCACCAGCGTGAGCAGCCCGGCCATGCCTCCGTAGACGGCGGCGGCCGGCGCCTCGGGCCACAGGGCGCCCGGCCCGTCGGAGGCGAGGCGGGTGACGGTGGACAGGGCGAACGGCGGGGCGGCCCAGCCGCTGCCGGAGAGTCCGGATCCGAGGGTGCCGCCGGACCAGACGATCGTGAACACCAGCAGGCCGGTGCCGGCGAGGGCGACGACGGCCCACGGCAGCAGGTCGTGCGGGTCGGTCCCGCCGCGAGGGGCGCTCACGCGGTCCACCGCCCGGCCGCCGCCTCGGCTCCGGGGGTGCCGGAAGCGCCGGGAGCTCCGGAGGTACCGGGGGTGCCGGGGAATCCGTGGACACCCTCCCGCGCGGCCCGTGCCACCTGCTCGGCGGCGCGGGCGGCGGCCTTCTCGACGGCGTCCTCGTTCGGCGTCCAGCGGGTGTTGGTGTTGTGCAGCCGACGCTCCGCTTCGGTGATGGCGACCTTGATGGGGATGCCGGGGCGGCCGCCGACCTTGATGAGGAAACGGCCGCGGCCCGGCGGTTCCTCGTTGTCGCCGTTGACGCCCCAGCCCGGCGGCGAGGACCACGAGGACACGAGTTCGATCTCGCGCCGCGACAGGCCGACCACCCTGCCCAGGTCCTCCATCTCCGTCTTCGGCAGCCCCGCGCACACCACCATCCCGGCCCGTTCGACGAAGCCGCGGGCCTTGGCGCGGTCGGCGTCCGTGCCGAGGGCCTCGGCGTCCTTGAGCGTGTGGGTGATCTTCGCGTCGCCGAGTCCGAGCGAGCGGTTCAGCCGGGTCAGCGCGTCGATGCGGTCGACGATGCCGGAGGCGGCGCGGAGCGGGCGCCACAGCTCGTCGAGGACGGTGAAGAACCAGCGCCTGGGCGCGAGTCCGGCGTCCGCGAGGGCGTGCGAGGCGGCCACCGTGCCGAGCCCGTCCGACCAGGCCGCCAGCATCGCCGCGGCCGTGAGCTGGGTGTCCGCCTCGCCGATGCCGGAGATGTCGATGCACACGGCGGGCGCGTTCGGGTCGATCCGGGTGGAGGTCTCGGAGGCGAAGGTGTCGCCGAGCGGGCCGTCGAGGATGCCGAGCAGGGAGCGGTGCAGCGGGTCGACGGCGTCCCGGTAGCGGGCGTCGTCGCCCCGGTCGAGCGTGACCGCGCGTACCCGGGGCGGGCCCTCGGTCAGCACCCGCAGCACGTCGGGCAGCAGCAACGCCCTGCCCTCGGTGGTTCGTTCGCGCAGATGGTGCAGGACGGCGGAGAGCACGGACTGTTCGTGGTCGTCCATGGGCCGCCCTCGGACGATGGTGATGAGGGCGGCGACCATGTTCAGCACGCGGCCGTGCGCCTCGGCCTTCAGAACCTCTCCCGCCTCGCCGCCGATCTTCACGGCGGCCTCGCCCATGGCACCGGGGTCGAGGACGTTGATGCCGCCCCGGCCGCGGCCGATGGAGATCACCTGGCCGCCCAGCGCGCGGACGGTGTCGGCGTAGTCGGGCTTGAGGTCGCCGAGGACGAGCGGGACGACCCCGGTCGCGGCGAGCCCGATCAGCATGCGGTTGACCAGGGTGGACTTGCCGAGGCCCGGCATGCCGAGCATGAACAGGGAGGGGTTGGAGATGTAGCGGGCCCGGGTGAACCAGTTCAGCGGGTCGCCGCAGACGGTGGCACCGGTGAACAGGTGCTGCCCGAGCGGGACCCCGGTCATCGGCGATCCGGAACCGGCGGCGAAGGGCCACATGCCGCACGCCTGCACGGTAGTGGCCCGCCACATGGTGGGCGGATCCATGTAACCGACGCGCCCGCCGCCCACGCCGTACCAGCCGCGATGCGGAACGAACAGCTCCTTGGGCTTCACCGGAGCCTTGGACGCTCTCCTCGCATCACGCTTCGACGTTTCCTTCGCCAGGGCGTTCGCCGTGCCGCTCTCTCCGTCCGCGGCTCCGCCCGCGCCCCCGTCCACGGCGGTGAGCGTCTGCCGCTCCTCGGCCAGCCGGTCGGCCCGCTCGGCCTGCTTCTGCTCGCGCCGGCTCACAGCGCCTCCTGGAGTTCGTGCGGGACGAGGGTCTGCTCCCAGGGGAGGATTCCCGCGGGCAGCGTGCAGGTGAACGCCGCCGCCTGCATCCGGTCCGCGGGCCGCATCAGCACCCGGGACGCGGCGGTCAGGTTGCGGATGGTGACGCTCGCGTCCGCCAGCTCCTCCAGGCTGTCGACGGTGACCGTCAGCATCAGCGAGAACTCCACGAGCCCGGCGCCCGAGGCCTCCTCGGCGGCGGTCTGCTCCGCCGCCCTCACCTCGGAGGCCGCGCGGGCCTGCACCATGCCCTTGCCGGACGAGGCCATGAACTGGGCGGTGCGCCGGTCCGCCTCGACGATGCGGGCCGAGGTGGCCGGGTCGATGGGCCGGTAGACCAGGGCGACCCGCTTGCGGCGGGTTCCGGGGGCCGCCTCCAGCATGCCCCGGAGCACCGAGGAGCGGACGGTGCCGCGCGGCGCCAGGGTCAGCAGCCAGGTGCGGGAGACGCCGGAGTCGTGCTGGTAGCTGTTCACGGTCTCGACGGCGGCGGCGGGGCCCGCGTCGTCCCACTCCAGGCCCGTTCCGCCCTGCTGGGCACGGGCGGTGAGGACGTCGGCGGCGACGGCGGGGTCGTAGGCGACCCGGACGACCTCGGCGATCCGCTCGGCCGACAGCGGGTAGGCGGCACCGCCGCCGGCCGCGACGAGCCCGCTGAGCAGGCCCGGGATACGGACGGCGAGATCGGCGATCACGTCGGCCTTCTTGCGCCGCTGGGCCGGCGGGACGCCGTAGGTCAGCGTGACGTAGGTGTGCATCTCGGACGACGCGCTCGGATACCGCTCCACGACCTCCTCCATGACCGCGCGGGCGGCCGGCGGAGCGTCGGGGTGGATGCGGGGCAGTACCTCGTGGGCGAGCCGGGTGCCCGGGTCGGGGGCGGTCTCGACGATCACGGTGGCGCCCTTCAGACCGGGTTCGTGGGCCAGCCGGGCCAGCCACTCGCCCCACAGCGCCACCCATACGTCGACCTGGTCCGGGTCGATGAGCGAGCCGCCGTCGGGGTCGCAGCCCAGGACGATCGTGTACAGGTTGCGGACCGGGTGGTGCAGCACGCCGAACGGGCGGTCGTAGGCGTCCCGGCCCTCGGTCGCGGTGACCTTGTTGAGCAGGCCCGGCGGGCGGAACCGGCCGCCGGGGCGGGCGGACAGCGGGCCGGAGACGTAGAGGTGCGCGCCCTTGGCCCTGCGGCGCCACCACCCGACGCGCAGGGTGATCAACTGGTAGACGTTGCGCCCGTCCTGGGTGCGGATGGCGAGCGGCACCAGGAACACGACGACCGGGACGAGCACGACCAGCGCCGCGTACAGCGAGATCAGTGACGCGAGCAGGGTGACGATGAGCCCGCCGAAGACCCCGAAGGTGCCGACGAGTCCGAGCGGTCCGAGCCCCGGCCGTCGTGGCCTGCGCCAGTTTCCGTAGGTCGGATGGATGACGGCTTCCGTGGACATGATGAGTCCGGTTTCCCTTCGTGAGGTGACGGGGGTTGGGCGCGGCGCGGTGAGACCGCCGGGTTCCCGCGGGGGGAGCGGGAACCCGGCGGCCGTTCACGGGGGGCGGGAGAGAGGAACAGAAGGGGGCGGGTCAGGCGACGGGGGTCACTTGTTGTGGCCCAGTTCGCCGTCGGCGCCCTCGACGGCACCGGTCACGGTGGAACCGGCCACCTGCGCCGCGGCGACCGCCGCGAGAACGGCGACCCCCGCGGGTCCGGCGGCCGCGGCCGCGCCGCCCGCCGCTGAGGCACCCGAGGCACCGGCCCGGCCCGCCGCGGCCGCGCCGTTCGCGCCACCCGCGCCCGCCTCTCCGCCCGCCCCGGTGGCTCCGGACGAGCCGCCCGCTCCGGACGAGCCGCCCGAGCCGCCGGATCCGGTCGCCCCGCTCGGCCCCATCTGCCCGCCGCCGCCGGAGGCGCCGCGGCTGCCGCCGAGCTGCACCGCGCCGCTGGCCAGGCTGGAACCCGCCTGTCCCATGGCGGACATCGGGTTGCCGGTGCCCATGGCGGCGGTCGCGGGCACGATGAGCTTGAGCAGCGCGGGCAGGGCGACGGCGGACAGCAGCATGACGCCGATACCGGCGATCCGGGTGTTGATGGTGCTGACGTCCCCGGTTCCGCTGTTCCTGCCCGAGTTGATCATCGCCATGCCGGCGTTGAGCACGAGGGCGACGGCGGGTTTGTAGAGCAGCCAGGCGATCATCCAGCCGATGTGCTTGCGCCACCAGCCGGCGCCCCAGTCGGTCATCGAGGCGGCGGCGGCCAGCGGGAGGGTGCCAAGCAGCAGCATCATCACGCCGAGCCGGATGTACATCAGGACCGTGTGGACGATCCCGGCGATCAGCAGCAGGAACGCGAGGACCAGCAGCAGGAAGGACTGGATCCCGCTGCCGTCCGAGCAGGCCCCGACGTTGTTCAGCGAATCGCGTACGGCGTTGTTGAACAGGTAGTTGGAGTAGCTGTCCCCGACGGCCGCGGCGGCCACGACGACGGTGGTGGCGGCGCCCGAGACGAGCACCACCCGCATGATGCCCTTCAGCGCCGTGCGGCCCGCGTCGCCCTTGCGCTCGATGGCCATGCGGCAGGCGGCGAACAGCAGCGAGCCGACGGCGAGGTAGACCACGATCCACTGCGTGTCGCTGCTGATGTCCTTCGACGTCTGGGTCTGCTCCAGCGTCGGGACGTTGGTGGTCAGCGCCGCGAACACCGCGACCGCGCCCGCGAGGATCGTCTTCGCGATGAGGTCGACGATGGTCCCGATGGGATCGCCGAGAAAGCTGAAGAACCCCTTCACCAGGTCGATGACCGGGTTCCCGGAGGTGCAGTTCACGTCAAACCCCCCACAGGACGAAGCCGTTGGTGCTCTGGACGGCCGACACCGGCGAGTGCAGCGAACCGTTGTCGTCGGCCTTGACCTTCCAGTCGCCGCCGCTCCAGGCCAGGGAGATGTCGGTCGCCGCGTATCCCTGGGCGCTCTTGAGGAGCAGGCGGACCGTCGCGGCCTTCTCCGTGTACGAGCTCACGGAGAAGCCCACGTACGACGCGACGGCCGTGCCGCTGTTCTGGCTGTCGGTGCTCTGGACGGTGGCCCGCTGGAACGCGAACATGTCGCGTCCCCGGCCGGGGACGACCTGCTGCTCGGTGACGGTGTGCCAGTCCGAGCCGCTCATCTGCGAGGGGATGATGTGGGCGGCCAGCGCGGCCCCGGTGGGCGTGTGCGCGTAGCACCACCACAGGGGTCCCTGGATCCGGGTCGGCCCCGCGGAGACGGAGACGGGCACCCGCGCGACACCGAGCGTGCGCCAGCCGACGTCCTCCGGCGCCTTCTCGGGCAGGACCGTGCCCGCGCTGTCGTCGGTACGGCAGCCCCGCGGCCGGCCGTCCTTCGCGGACGGGCCGGCCAGGGGGCCCTCGGTGGCCGCGGCGTTCGCGTGGGCCGCTGTCGTGTCCGGGCCGGACAGCAGGGTGACGACGCCGCCCACCACAACCACGACGGCCAGGAATCCGGCCGAAAGCTGCCAACTGCGCTGTTTGTAGTACGGCCCGGATTCCGCGAGCCGGCGTTCCCTGCGCTTGAACATCACGACCGTCCGCCGGGCCTACGCGAAGACGAAGCTGACGAGCGGGCCCGCGGTGGCCACGAGGACACAGCCGCCGAGCACCATGCCGAGCCGGCTCATGTGCTCCGAGCTCTCGCCCCGCTTCACGGACATGGCCATCATCGCGCCGGTGATCAGCACTCCGGCGACGCCGGCGGCGGTGCCGGCCCAGGCGGCTATGCCGAGGACCGTGTTGACCTTGGAGGTGAGCTCTCCGGGGGCGTTGGCCGCGGGCTGCGGGACGCCGGCGGCGAGGATGTTGGTGGCTTCGTACAGCAGAGAGGACATGAGGATCTCCGAAGGGTTCGGCGCCCGGCACGAGCGGTGGGCGGGAGGGTGACTTGCTGTGCGCGAAGGTGCGTCGGGGTCAGGGACCGAGGAGCTGGAGGCTGCCGAGGGCCGCGACGAGCGGACCGGCCGACGTGGCGACCAGGCAGCTCAGGGTCACGAAGAAGACGCCGCGGAAGTGCTCGCCGCCCTCGCCGGGATCACCGCGGCGGAGCTGGAGCGCCATCTGGATGCCGACGATGATCAGTCCGCCGACTCCGCAGGCCGAGGCACACCAGGCGAGCAGGCCGAGGATCGTGTCGGCCTCCACGGGCGGGGTGTACGCGGCCAGGTACCGCGCGCCGGCCAGGAACCGCGCGTCGAGGAGGGGCTGGGTCACGACGCGGCTCCCTCGCCGTGGTGCCCGGCGCCCACCAGCGCGGCGAGCGCGGCGAGTTGCCGGGGGACGGACTTGGGGCGGCCGCCCGTACGCCACGCCGGTATCCACGGCACGCGGTGCACCCGGGCGACGGAGCGGAGTACGCGGACGCGGCGCAGCAGACCGAGCGGGAGCCGTCCCGGGGCGTCGGCCACGAGGACCACGCCCAGCAGTTCGAGCCCCTGGGGGGCGTCGCCGTCGTTGAGCGCGCCGAGCGCCTGGGAGACGGACCGCAGCCCGCGCGCGCTGGTCCGGCCGACCAGGACGACCCGGCGTGGCTCGCCGCGGGCGGGGTCCGGCCAGCGGGCCCCCACCTCCACTCCGCCGAACAGTTCGGCGAGCGAGGTCGCGCCGGAGCCGCCGTGTGCCTTGACCCATCCGACCTCGTCACGTGACGTGCCGCGGGCCGCCCTGGGCGCCTTCGGCCGGCCCCAGGCCGGCTCCGCACCGGAGGCCGAAGCCGCCCGCCGCCCGGCCCCGGCCCGCGCCGGAACGGCCTTGGGCCGCGGAGCGGGGTGCACGACGGGCTGAGCCACGGCTTGAGCCACGGCCTGCGGTGCGGGCTGCGGCGCGGGCCGCGTTCCGGCGTGCGCCACGGCCTGGGCCACGGCCGGCGGTGCGGCCTGCGTCCCGGCGTGCGCGGCGGGCTGCGGTTCGGCCTGCGCGGCGGGCTGCTGTGCGAGTGCCGTCGGGGGGTCGGCGGGGGTGGGTTGTGGCTGCGGTGGTGCCGGTTGCGGGTTCTTCGGTCCCCGTACCCATGACCCCGGGCCCGACGGCATCGCCGAAGGAGTGCCCATGTGTGCCCCGCCCCCCTCTTCACTCGTAGATCGGCTGCTCTGGCTCATCTGGTTTCCACTGGTTTGAACTTATTTGCCCCGGGGCCCGTTTGGATCTGTCGAGCCCGTCGGACAGCACAACGGGCCGTGTGGCCACAGCGGTTCAAGGCGAGGGGAAGAAGGCGGGCGCTCATGAGCCAAGAGAGCGGGGAAGGCGGTTCGTCGACCGCCGTGCGGAACGGGATCATCGCGGGCACCGGCTGCGGCTGCCTGCTGTCACCGCTCGCCCTGGCCGGAACGCTGGTCGTCGTGGTGATCATGGGCGGATTCGGCGTCCTGCTGGCCCCGCTCATCGCGCTGTACCTGCTGTTTCACGGAGGCGGGGGCGATCCCCCCAGCCAGGACACCGCGGACCAGACCCTCGGCATCTTCCAGGGCGACGGCAAGGGCGAGCTGGACACCTCCACCGTCCCCGCGGACCTGGTGGACCCCATTCAGAAGGCCGGCGAACTGTGCGGGGCCATCGGCCCGATCGTCATCGCGTCCCAGATCGAGAAGGAGTCCGGCTTCAACAGCGCCCTGGTCGGCCCGAACGGCGAACTGGGCCTCTCGCAACTGCCGCCCGACATCTTCAGCCAGTACGGCAAGGACGACGACGACAACGGCAAGACCTCCGCCCTGGACGCGAAGGACTCGATCATGGCGCAGGGCCGGTACCTGTGCGAACTCGCCAAGCAGGGCCAGCAGATGATCGACGCCGGCCAGGTGAACCAGAGCGACGGGAACGGGACCACCAACACCGTCCTGGACCTCGCGCTGGCCGGCTACGACGTCGGGATGGACGCCGTCCGCGCGGCCAAGGGGGTGCCGCAGACGAACGAGGCCCAGGGCTATGTCCTCGCCGTCCGCGCCCAGTTCGCCAAGTACCAGGGCATCGGCGCCCCTCCCTCGGGTGCCACTCCGGGGGTCACGCCCGACCCGGACGCGACCACGACCGGCCCCGCGCCGACCACCACATGAGCATGAGGAGGACAGCCATGACCCGCTTCGATGTGTACATCTCCGGCGACGGGCTCGCCGAGATCGACGGACACACCCTGGTCCCCGAGCCCGGCCAGTCCGTGCACGAGGCCGTCCTCGACCGCCTTCAGGGGTACGCGGAGGAGCGGGACGGCGCCGTCGTGGCGACGGTGTACGACGGCCCCGGCGCCGCCCGGTTCCTGCTGGAGGTGTTTCCGGACGGGTCGAGCGGCGTCCTGGAACCGGAGGAGGAGACGCCCGGCGAGCCCGCCGAAGTCGACGTTCCCCTCGTCCCCGTCCCCGCTCACGCCACCGTCCCCGCCCCCGCTGACGCCCCCTCCGGTGCCGACGCTCCCGCCACCGTCGTCGTTCCCCCACCCGCCGCGGCCACCGCCTCCGCCGTCGCCACCGCGGTCGCCCGGGCCCGCGCCACGGCCGCCGCCCGTGCCGAGGTGCCGGACCCGGCCGCCGTCACGGCCCCCGCCGTCACCGCCGCGCTCCCCGCCGACCTCACCGAACACATCGGCCGCATCAACGCGTTGGCCTCCGGCGGGCGGCTCGACGAGGCGTTCGGCGACGCGACCGCGCTGCGCGAGAGCCTGACGGGCTCGATGGGCGCCGAGCACCCGTACGCGGTGGAGGCGCGGGCCGTCGAGGCGTATCTCGCACACCTGCGCGGCGACCACCGGGAGGCCATCGTGCTGGCGCTGGCCGTGGCGCGGATCCGCTGCGCGGCCAGGGACGACCGGGCGCCCGCGGAGGTGGCGCGGGCGGCGGCGGCCTGGCAGCAGCTCGACGACGACCGGGCCGTCGTCGCCCACGGGCGTGAACTTCTGCACATGTGGGCCATGTTGGACCGGCACGGCCTGCTGCCCCCCGGCTACGCGGCACTCGTCGGACAGGTCCGCGGACAGGTCGACGCCCTGGAGGCGTACGTCTGAGCCCGGTCGCCACGCGCACCCCGCGGCTACCCACGGTCACACCGGCCGTGACCGGCTCGTCCATCGCTTCGTACATCCGACGTCAAACGAACGTGGAACGCCCCTCGCGACACTCCGTTCCCCCGGAGGCCCCGGCTCCGGTCCCCTGACCGGGGCCGGTCCTCCCAAGGAACAGGAGCACCCCATGAACGTCACCGTCATCGGATCGGCGAGCGCGGTCTCGTCCGAGGAGCGGGCGCTGCGCGACCTCTACGTGGAACACGGCCCGGCGCTCTACACGTACGTGCTGCGCATGCTGGGCGGGGACACGCACCGTACCGAGGACGTCATCCAGGAGACGCTGCTGCGCTGCTGGAACAAGCGGAACCTGGTCGACGACGAGGGGATGGCCGTACGGCCCTGGATGTTCCGGGTCGCCCGCAACCTCGTCATCGACGCCCACCGGACGCGGATGGCGCGGCCGTTGGAGATAGGCGGCGCCACCTGGCTGAGCGAACTGGGCGCCGAGGTGGACGACATCGAGCGGATGCTGTCGTCCATCGTGGTGCAGGAGGCGCTGCGGGCACTCACCCCCGCCCACCGTGACGTGATCCGGGCGACGTTCCTGGAGGACCGCACCACGCAGGAGGCGGCGGAGGCCCTGGGCATCCCGCAGGGCACGGTCAAGTCCCGGGTGTACTACGCGCTGCGCGGCTTACGGCTGGCGCTGCGCGAGCACGGAGTCGTGACGGACGAGGACGGCCGCCTGCGCCACCCGGACCCCGACCCGAACCCGAACCCGACACCGGTACGGACACCGACACCGACACCGACACCGACACCGACGCCGGTACCGGTACCGACACCGAAGCCGGACCCGCTGTCGAAGCCGACGCAGACATCGACCCCGGCCCGAACCGCGGCCTGAAGCCCGTCCGTGCCCGCCCCGCCCGGGTGACGTCGGGCCGCCCGCCTCGCCCGACCACCTCCGCCATGCCCGCCGCGCCCGGGCCCCCGTCCAGACCCTCGGCACGTCCGGTCGCGTCCGTTCACGTTCCGACGGGACCCGTTCCCGTTCCTGCCCCTCGGGCCGGCTCGTTCTCCCCCTCGTTCTCTCCGGGACCGGAGGTCTCCAGGCCGCGCAGGGTCTCGCGGAGGTCCGCGGCCTCCGGGTGGGAGTTCTCCTCCAGGAGGGCCAGCGCCGCGCGGAAGGCGCCGACCGCCGCCTCCCGGTCACCGGCGGCGAGCCTGGATTCGGCGATGTGCCGCAGGGTGTCCGCCTCCAGATAGTGGTCGCCGACCTCCCGGTACAACGCCAGCGCGCGCTCGAAGCGTTCGACGGCGTCGCCGTACTGGCCGAGGTGGTGGAGGGCGTAGCCGACGCTGTCCTGCGCCGCGGCCTCGCCGAGGGGGTCGCCGGTCTCCTGGTGCAGCGCGACGGCCTTCTCGCAGTACTCCATCGCCCTGTCGTGGTCACCGAGCAGGATGTACGTCCAGCCGACCTCGTTGAGGACGAGGGCCTCGTTGCCGACGTTGCCCTCGGCCCGATACAGCTCGCGGGCGTGCGTGTAGTGGTCCAGCGAGACGGTGAACCGGCCCTCCCCGTTGGCCTGGTAGGCGAGGCAGCGCCGGGTCCGGGCCTGGCCGGGCCCGTCGCCCGCGGCCCGGAACAGCTCCAGCGCGCGCCCGAGGTCCCGTCGTGCCTCGGCGGAGTGCGCGAACCGGGTGTGGAAGAAGCCCAGGCCGCGCAGGGCGTGCGCCTCGCCGACCCGGTCGCCGACGGCTCGGGCGGCCCGCAGCGCGGCGCTGTTGATCTCCATCAGGTCGTGCCAGAAGCCGAGCCGGTCGAAGTAGAGGTCGAGGCCGACGGCGGTGCGCCACGCGCGGTCCTCGTAACCGTGGGCGGCGGCGTGCTGGACGACCGCCCGCAGGACGTGCCGCTCGGTGCGAAACCACTGCGTGGCCTGTCTGCGTCCGGTGAACCGGAGCGGGCCGCTGTCCGTTGTGCTCGGCGGCAGGGGCAGGGTCTCGCGGCGCGGGCTGATGATCGCGGAGGCGTGGTGGGTGGTGTGGAGATAGTGGTCGTGCATGCGGAGCAGCGCGGCGCCGCGCCGCTCCTCGGTGTCCTCGGTGTCGGCCAGTTCGCAGGCGTAGGCGCGCAGCAGGTCGTGGAAGGCGTACCGGCCGGGCGCGTGTTCGCCCAGCAGGCTGGCCCCGGTGAGTTCGGCGAGCAGCGCGCGTACCGGGCGGGCGGGTGCCGCGGCCAGGGCGGCGGCGGAGGCCGTGCTGATGTCGGGTCCCGGGTGGAGGGACAACCGGCGGAACAGTTCCGCCGCGGCGGGCGGCAGCGCGCGGTACGACCAGGAGAAGACGGCGCGGGCGTCGGTGTGGGCGTCGCCGCCGGTGAACGCGTCCAGGCTTCCGTGGGTCTCGCGGAGTTCGCCCGCGATGTCGGCGAGCCGGAAACCGGGGTGGTGGGCGGCGCGTGCCGCGACGATGGCGAGGGCCAGCGGCAGCCGGGCGCACAGGCCGACGATGGCCTCGACGGCTTCCGGTTCGGCGTCCACGCGCGCGGTGCCGATGCGCCGGGTGAGCATGGCGCGGGCCTCGCCGCCGGTGAGCGGGCCCAGGGTGAGCGGGTGGGCGCCGTGTCCGGCGACCAGTCCGGTGAGCCGGCTGCGGCTGGTGACGACGACGAGGCAGCCCGGTGTGCCGGGCAGCAGCGGTCGTACCTGTCCGCTGTCGCGGGCGTTGTCCAGCACGATCAGGACGCGTCGGCGGGCGAGGACGCTGCGGTAGAGGGCGGCCTGGGCGTCGAGCCCTTCGGGGACGGCCTGCGGGGCCACGCCGAGGGCGACGAGGAAGGTCTCCAGCGCTTCGGAGGGGTCCATGACGGAGCCGCCCTGGTCGTATCCGCGCAGGTTCACATAGAGGCTGCCGTCGGGGAAGCGATGGGCGACCCGGTGCGCCCAGTGCACGGCCAGGGTGGTCTTGCCGGCTCCGGCCATGCCGTTGATGAGGCCGATGACGGCCGTGTCCGGATGGCCGTCGGCGGGCAACAGTGCGTCCACCTTGCCGAGTTCGCTGTCGCGTCCGGTGAACAACGGGAGGTCCGCCGGGAGTTGGGAGGGGTGTACGTCCCCTGTGGCCCGGGGCGGATCGTCCCGGCCGGGGGCGTCCGCCGAGCCGGTGTCCGGGCCGTCGCCGGTGTCCGCGGCGCCGGTGTCCCCGGCCGGTACCGGTACCGGCGGGGGCGACAGGTCCGGGTCCCCGGCCAGCAGCCGTGCGTGGGCGGCCCGCAGGGACGGGCCGGGTTCGATGCCGAGTTCGTCCACGAGCGTGCGTCGGGTGCTCGCGTAGACCTCCAGGGCCTCGGCCTGCCGGCCGCAGCGGTACAGGGCCACGAGCAGCAGTTCGCACACGGCCTCGCGCAGCGGCTGCGCCGCGTGCAGCGCCACGAGTTCGGGCAGCACCGCTTCGTGGCGCCCGAGTTCGAGCTCCACGCGGAGCCGGTACTCCAGGGCGGCCAGCCGCCGTTCGGCCAGGCGGGCCCGCTCGGTCTCCGCGAACGGCCCCGGAACGCCGGCCAGGGGGGTGCCGTGCCAGACGGCGAGCGCGGTGTCCAGCAGCCGGGCGGCCCCGCGGCTGTCGCCCCGGGCGCGGTGGCGTTCGGCCAGCACGAGGTGGTCCTCGAACTCGCCGAGATCGCTGGTGATCTCCTCGGTCCGCAGCGCGTAGCCGTCGCCGATGGACACCAGGAGCCGGGGCGGGGCGCCCGGGGTCCGTCCGGGCTCCAGCAGCTTGCGCAGCCGGGACACGTAGGTGCGCAGCACGGGGACGGCGCCGGCCGGCGGGTCGTGCCCCCAGATGCCGTCGACGAGTTCGCCGACGCCGACCGCGCGCCCGCGGCGCAGGAGCAGCGCCACGAGAACGGCCTTCTGCTGCGGCGGTCCCAGCGCCAGTTCCGTTCCGCTCCGCCAGGCACGCAGCGGGCCCAGCAGGGAAAGACGCAGCACTTCCGCACCATCGGTAACTCTCACGCCACCAGAGAGTAGCGAGGGCCGTTACGAACACCCGGTCGATTCGGCCATTTCACAGGTTCGTGTCGTGTACGCGAAGAGTTCTGCGGCCCGGGTGGCTCGTCCGGAATGTCGATCACACAAGGGACACTCGTGGCATGGGTGAATCAGGCCATGCGGGGTGAACGGTTCTTCCACAGGGTGTGGATGTACGTGCGCGGTGCGCCGGGCACGTACATCTGGCTGACGATTCTCTTCATCACCACCGTGGCCCTGCACCACATGTCTCCGGATTTCGAAGAGGACTTCCTGCGGCAGCGCTCGACGAACATCCACGAGCTGTCGAGCAATCCGGTCCGGGTGCTGTTCGCGAGCGCGATGTGGATCGACGGCGGCCACTGGCTGCCGTACGCCGTGCTCTACACCCTCTTCCAGGCGCCCGCCGAACGCTGGCTGGGAACCGCCCGCTGGCTCGCGGTCAACGCGGCCGCGCATGTCCTGTCGACGCTGGTCAGCGAGGGTGCCCTGCTCTGGGCGATCGAACACGGCGTGGCACCGCACACGGCGGTCGACACCCTCGACGTCGGGGTGAGCTACGCCCTGGCGGGGGTGGTCGGCGTGCTCACCTACCGGATCGCGGCCCCCTGGCGGTACGCGTATCTCCTGGCCGTCCTGGCGGCGTACGGGATTCCCTTCCTGATCGCCCGGACCTTCACCGATCTCGGGCATTTCACCTCCGTCCTCATCGGGCTCGCCTGTTTTCCGCTGACCAGAGGGCGCGGAAAAGCATGGAATCCGAAGGAGACAGCCGGCACCCGACGGAGTTAGCGTCCCGTCATGAGCAGCTCGGCGAGCAAGGTCGTGAACGGTGGCGTCTCCTTCTGGTACGCGGACGACGGTCTGCCCGCGCCGCGGGAGCCGCTGCCCGGCGACGCGACCGCCGACGTCGTCGTGGTCGGCGGCGGCTACACGGGACTGTGGACCGCCTACTACCTGAAGCAGGCGGCCCCCTCCCTCCGCGTCACACTCCTGGAGCAGAAGTTCTGCGGCTACGGCGCCTCGGGGCGCAACGGCGGCTGGCTCTACAACGGCATCGCGGGCCGCGACCGGTACGCGAAGCTGCACGGCCAGGAGGCGGCCGTACGGCTCCAGCAGGCCATGAACGACACGGTGGACGAGGTCGTCCGGGTGGCCGCGGACGAGGGCATCGAGGCCGACGTCCACCAGGGCGGCGTCCTGGAGGTGGCGTACACGCCCGCCCAGCTCGCGCGGCTCAAGGCCTTCCACGCGCACGAGCTGTCGTTCGGCGAGAAGGACCGCGAGCTGTACGGCGCGAAGGAGACCGCCGAACGGATCCGCGTCGCGGACGCGGTGGGCTCGACCTGGACCCCGCACGGGGCCCGGCTGCACCCGGTGAAGCTGCTCAAGGGCCTCGCCGCGGCCGTCGAGGCGCTCGGCGTCACCATCCACGAGCAGACCCCGGTGACCGAGATCCGCCCGAAGCACGCGGTGACCCCGTACGGCACCGTCCGCGCCCCCTACGTCCTGCGCTGCACCGAGGGCTTCACCGCGAACCTCAAGGGCCAGAAGCGGACCTGGCTGCCGATGAACTCGTCCATGATCGCGACGGAACCGCTGACGGACGGCCAGTGGGCGGAGATCGGCTGGGAGGGCCGCGAGACGCTCGGCGACATGGCCCACGCGTACATGTACGCCCAGCGCACCGCCGACGGCCGTATCGCGCTCGGCGGCCGCGGTGTCCCGTACCGCTTCGGCTCGCGCACCGACAACGACGGCCGCACCCAGCAGTCCACCATCGACGCCCTGTACGAGATCCTCGTCCGCCTCTTCCCGTCACTGACCGGCGTCCAGGTCTCCCACGCCTGGTCGGGCGTTCTGGGCGTCCCGCGCGACTGGTGCGCCACCGTCACCCTGGACCGCTCCACGGGTCTCGGCTGGGCCGGCGGCTACGTCGGCTCCGGTGTCGCCACCACCAACCTCGCCGCCCGCACCCTGCGCGACCTCGTGCGGCAGGACTCGGGCCAGGCGGGCGCGACCGAGCTGACCGAGCTGCCGTGGGTCGGCCACAAGGTCCGCAAGTGGGAGCCGGAGCCCTTCCGCTGGATCGGCGTCCACGGCATGTACGCGACCTACCGCGCGGCCGACCGCCGCGAACGGACCACCCACAGCCCGGAGTCGTCCCGGCTGGCCCGGATCGCGGACCGGGTGGCGGGCCGCCACTGACCGGGCGGAATCAGCCCACCGACTCCGGGACCGCCGCGTCCGACGTCGCGTGCTTGGGGGCCCCGGCCGTGACCATGAGCCCCGCGACCAGTCCGGCCAGCAGCATGATGCCGACGGCCCACCAGATGGCCACGGTGTACCCGTGGACGACACCCTCCTTGGTGATCAGCGCCTTCTGCGCGGGATCGCGGAGATGGGCGGTGATGTAGGCCGCGCTGGTCGTGGTGGCGATGGTGTTCAGCAGCGCCGTGCCGATCGAACCGCCCACCTGCTGCGAGGTGTTGACCGTCGCCGAGGTCACGCCCGCGTCCTGCGGGGCGACTCCGGCCGTGGCCGTGGCGAAGATCGGCATGAAGGTCAGGCCCATGCCGAGACCCAGCAGGAGCAGCCCCGGCAGCAGTTCGGTGGCGTAGTCGGAATGGACGGTGAGCTGGGTGAAGAACAGCATGCCGCCGGCCGCGAGGACCATGCCCGGGACCATCAGCCTGCGCGGTGCCACATGGGGCAGCAGGCGCGCCGATATCTGCGTCGAACCGATGATGATGGCGACGGTCAGCGGCAGGAACGCGAGACCTGTCTTGACCGGTGAGTATCCGAGGATGACCTGGAGGTAGTAGGTCATGAAGAGGAACACGCCGAACATGCCGATGACGGCGAGCCCCATCGTCAGGAAGCAGCCGGCGCGGTTGCGGTCCTTGACGATGTGCAGCGGCAGCAGCGGGCTCGGCGCCCTGTTCTGCCACCACACGAACGCGACCAGCAGCGCGGCCCCGCCCGTGATCAGACCCAGCACCAGCGGGGCCGACCAGCCGTGCGACTCCGCTTCGCTGACCCCGTAGACGATCGCGACCAGTCCGCCGCAGCCCAGCACCGCTCCGGGCACGTCCAGCCGGACGTTCTTGTGGCCCGGACGGTCGCGCAGCAGTCCGAACGCGCCGAACACCGTGATGACCGCGATGGGGATGTTGACGTACAGACACCAGCGCCAGTTCAGATACTCCGTCAGCAGGCCGCCCACGATGAACCCGATGGCCGCACCGGAGCCCGCCAGTGCCCCGTAGACACCGAAGGCCTTTCCGCGCTCCTTCGGATCGGTGAAGGTCGTGGTCAGCAGGGACAGGGCGGAGGGCGCGAGCAGGGCGGCGAAGGCGCCTTGGAGGGCACGGGCCCCGAACAGCATGCCGGACGTGGTGGCCGCGCCGCCGAGACCCGACGCCAGCGCGAAGCCGATCAGCCCGATGACGAACGTGCGTTTGCGGCCGACTAGGTCGGCGATCCGGCCGCCGAGCAGCAGCAGCCCGCCGAAGGCCAGCGTGTAGGCCGTGATGACCCACTGGCGGTTGCCGTCGGACATACCGAGATCGCGCTGGGCGGAGGGAAGCGCGATGTTCACGATTGTCGCGTCCAGCACGACCATGAGCTGGGCGAGCGCGATGACCACCAGCGCCCACCAGCGATGGGGGTCGGGACCCACGGGCGCTTCCGGTTCACCTGTCCGGGTGACACTCATTCGCTCAGAAGACCATGAAACGGAATGAGTCGCATCTTTGGGCGATTTCGCTTCGTGGGACGCGTCGTGCCGGCTCGTGGTCATGGTTCCAGCACCACCTTTCCGGTCGTGGCCCTGTTCTCCAGGGCCCGGTGCGCCGCGGCGGCCTCCGCGAGGGGGAACCGGGTGACGGCCGGGACGAGCCGTCCGGCGGCGGCCGCGGCCAGGGCCCGCAGTTCCAGGGTCCGCACGGGGTCGGGTCCGCCCGCCCTGCGCATCATCAGGGGGCCGAGCACCTGCTCGGACACCCCTTCCACGAGGTACGGGGAACCGCCGCCGAGGCCCGCGCCGGACCAGCCGAAGACGAGATGCCGGCCGCCGGGGCCGAGCAGCCCGACGGCCTCCCGGGCCACGTCGCCGCCGACCCCGTCGAGCACGACCGTCGCCGCCCGGCCGCCGAGGTGCGCGCGGACCTTCCCCGGCCAGCCGGGATCGGTGTAGTCGACGGCCGGATCGGCGCCGTTCGCGCGGGCCAGCGCCACCTTCGCGGGGCCGCCCGCGAGACCCACCACCGTCGCGCCCGCGTGGTGCGCGTACTGCACCAAAAGCGTGCCGATGCCGCCCGCCGCCGCGGGCACGACGACCACGGAGGAGGGGCCGAACTCGGCGAACTGCACGATCCCCATGGCCGTACGGCCCGTCCCGATCATGGCGACGGCCTCGGCGAAGTCGAGATTCCCGGGAATGTCGTGAAGGCGCTCGACGTCCGTGACCGCCAGCTCGGCGTAGCCTCCCGGGGCGAAACCGAGATGGGCGACGACGCGCCTGCCGAGCCAGAGCCCGGCGACGCCCTCACCGAGGGACTCGACGGTCCCGGCGACCTCGCGGCCCGGGACGGTCGGCAGGACGGGCTGGGGGGCCGGGCCGCCCCGCGTGCCCGCGCGCAGGGCGGTGTCCAGGAGATGGACGCCCGCGGCGGCCACGGCGATCCGGACCTGGCCGGGCCCCGGCTCGGGGTCCTCGGCCGGTTCGAGGACGAGGTTCTCGGCGGGACCGAAGGCGTGCAGTCGGATCGCGTGCATCGGAGGCTCCTCGGGCTGCGGGATCCACGGGATCCACGGGATCCACGGGATCCACGGGATCCACGGGATCCACGGGATCCACGGGATTCACTGGATCTGTGGGATTCACTGGATCTGTGGGATCCGCGGGATCTGTTGGATCCGCGGGATCTGCGGATCGAGCTACCAGGGTTCAACCTCAAGCTCGCTTGAGGTCAAGGCGCTCCCGGATGCCCAGGGCCAACGACACGGCCTCCATCGCGCTGTTGAAGGACACCTCCGAGAGCACCCCGGGAGCCGCGACCTGGTCGCCCACGAGATAGACGCCGTCCCCCCGGTCGATGCGCGGGCGGTCCCGCCAGGTCGTACCGGGCAGGTCGACCGCGCCCGTACGGCCGTTCGCCACGCTCGTACGCCGCCAGGTGACCCGCTCGCGCCAGCCCTCGAAGGCGAGGTCGAGCAACCGCTCGGCGCGGGCGGCGCCGTGCGCCCCGGATTCCCCCGGGGCGATCGGGATCTGCCCCTGGAGGAGCTGCTCACCGGCCGGGGCGAGGGTGCGGTCCCGGGCGGTGAAACGCTCGATCCAGCCCGGCGCGTCCAGGTCGGAGACGGCGAACGCGTCCCCACGGCGGGTGCGCAGCGCGAGGTCGACGAGGGCCGTACGGCCGCTCGTCCAGGTCAGCGAGTCGTCCCTCAGCAGCCGGCGGGCCGAGTCGAGCGAGGTGGCGACGACGACCGGGCCCCGGCCGGCGGGGACGGTGTCCACCCGGGCCAGCGTCTCCATCCGCACGCCGAGGTTCCACGCCCGTCCCGCCATCCGGTCGATGACGTTGGCCCAGCCGCCCCGGGGGCAGTGCACCTCCGTCGGCACCTTCATGGCCCGGCGCAGCCGCTCCTGCACGAACGCCGCCGACAGCGAACCGGGATCGTGGTGGAAGAGGGCGACGGCCGAGTAGTGGGCCGCGGCCCGCGCGCCCTCCTCCCCGGCCTGTCCGGTCGCCCAGGTCAGGAAGTCGACGTCCGCCGGGGCCTGCTGGCAGGAGCGCCGCAGCAGCTTCAGCATCGCGAAGGGCGGGGTGCGGCGCAGCACGCCCTTGTGGCGCAGCCGCAGCCGGGCGGCCTCCAGGGGCGGGATCGGGGCGAGCGCCCCGATCAGGTCCCGCTGTGCGAGCCAGGTCCAGTGCGGGCCCGCGCTGTAGAGGGCGTGCGGTCCCTCGTTCGTCCGGTACGGCCCCTCGGCGGTCCTGGCCCGTCCGCCGAGGGTGTGGTGAGCCTCGTACACGGTGACCTCGGCGCCCGCCTCGGCGGCGGTGATGGCGGCGGTGAGTCCGGCGAAGCCGCCGCCGATGACGGTGATGCGGTGCATGGCTGGAGGTCTCCTCTGCTCGGTGTCGGCTGTCCTGCGCCCGGGGGTGCGGCGGTGCTGTGACGGCAGGCCTTTCCGTGAGTACGACGGGACGCGGGCCGGGAATGTGACATGCGGGGCGTTCTCGCAGGCCACGGCACCCGGTGTCGCGGTCCGGCGCCCGATGTCAGTGGGGGCGGGCAGGATGGGGGCATGGCGAGGAGAGTGGCGGGCGGACGCGGCGGGACGGGCGCGAAGGCGCCGGGGAGCGGGGTGAAGGCGGCACGGCGGCCGGAGCTGCGGCTGCCTCCGCTGGAGCCGTACGACGGCGCGGAGCTGGAGCCGGACGGCGACTACGACGGGCTGGAGTTCCGGGACGTGGACTTCGCCGGGCAGGACGGCGGGGGAGCCCGCTTCATGGACTGCGCGCTGACGGGCTGCGCGCTGGACGAGACCCGGCTGCATCACGCGCGCGTGCTGGACTCGGTCCTCACGGGCATCCGGGGGGTCGGCACCGATCTCGCCGAGTCGACGCTGCGCGACGTCGAGCTGATCGACGCCCGCCTCGGCGGGGTGCAGCTCCACGGCTCCGTCCTGGAGCGGGTGGTCGTGCGCGGCGGGAAGATCGACTATCTGAATCTGCGCAAGGCGAGACTCAAGGACGTCGTCTTCGAGGGCTGTGTCCTGGTCGAGCCGGACTTCGGCGGCGCCCGCATGGAGCGGGTGGAGTTCGTGGACTGCGTCCTGAAGGGAGCGGACCTCACCGAGGCCACCCTGGTGGACGTGGACCTGCGCGCGGCGGCGGAGCTCGACATCGCGCGCGGAGTGGACCGCCTCGCGGGCGCGGTCATCAACACCCACCAGCTTCTGGACCTGGCACCGGTGCTGGCGGCGGCGCTCGGAGTCAGAGTGGAGGGCTGAGACCGGCTCTCAGGGCAGGGTCATCCCGGGTAGGGGTCCATGGAGGGAGTCTCCTTGTCCCGGTGGGCCCCCTTGCAGCCCGCGAAGGGGCCGGCGGGGTCGCGCAGCGAGGCCATGACATGGGTGAGGTGGTCGCGGTGCCACAGCGCGGGTCCGCTCAGCCCGGCCGCGTGCACGGTCAGCTCCTGCCAGGTCATCCACAGGCCGTAGAGCTGGGCCACCGCTTCGGGGTGCCGCCACCAGCTCGCGCACCAGGGCGCGGTCGAGGTGACCTCGCGGCCGTACACCGGAAGCAGGAGGTGCCGCACCCACAGGGTCAACCGGAAGAGGGCGTCGTCCTGTTCCGGTCCTTCCAGATACAGGATGAACGGCGGCTTCCGGGACGGCGGCTCCGGGTGCGGGGCGCTGTCGGCGGCCGGGACGTCGTCCGCGGCGACGGCGGTCTCCTCCGGGTGCCGGAGTTCCCGGCCGGGCCCGGGGCTCTCAGGGGCGCCGGGCAGCGTGGTGTTCTCGTGCATACGGGGATGTCCTCGGGCCGGAGCGGAACGGGGAGCGGCGGCGGAGCGGCGGCGGAGGGGCGTCCGGCTCCCGGGACGCCCGTGCGAGGACGTCCCGGGGACCGGCTGCCAGGTACTTCGCGGCTACGGGGCCAGATTCGTGCGCTGGGTGACGGCCTTCGGCGGCGGCGACGGGACGGCCGAGGACGTCCCCGCGGGCGTTTCGGAGGTCCCGGCACCCGGCGACCGCAGTGAGGCCACGCTCTGTGCCGACGCCAGGGCCGACGAGCCCGGCGCCACCCGGTTCATGGCGTAGGTGCCGACGGGCAGGCTCGGGTTGCTGCCGAGGCTCGCCGTCTGCTCCGGGGACTCCGTGACCGGCAGGAAACCGCCCTGGGTGGCGCGCTGCTGGTAGCTGGTCAGGGAACCGCCGAGGGTGAGCGACGTTCCCCAGGTCGTGAGCTGCTGCAACTGCTCGCGCGTCCGGTCGGGATCGGCGGCCTGCGCGCTCATCACGGTTCCGCCGATGGTGGCGGCGCTGCCCAGCACGCTGAACGCGGCCCGCGCCCGGTTCACGTCGGGGTCGTGGTACGCCTTGTAGGCGGTGATCCCCAGGTTGCCGAGCGCCTCGGCCCCGGCCAGATAGGGCGCCGCCTGTTGCAGCCGCTTTCCCGCCTCGCCCTGGGCGTAGACCGCGGCGATCTGGGCGGCGACGGGGAGGGCCTTCGTCGCGAACGAGATGATCGGCTCCGCGTTCGCCACGGCCCAGTTCTTCGTGGCCGTGGTGTACTGCCAGATCTTTCCGGACGCGCCCTGCGCCAGGAAGGACGGGGGCCTGCCGACGCCCTCCTGGTAGTAGATGCCGTGTTCATGCCGGGGGTGCGGGCGCTCGGGGAGTTCGCTCATGTCCCGCGGTGCGCTGACCGGGACGGGAACAGGGGTGTGATCGGTGCCCGGGGTGACGGCGGGGACGCCGACGAAGGGCATCTCGCGGACGCTCTCGACCGACGAGGTCGAACCTTCGCTGTCCGAACCCGAGGCGCCCTGTCCCGCCTCCAGATCGGACCGTCTCTTTTGGGGTGGCATCCGAGAATTCCTTCCGTGTGCCGGGAGTCGCTCTACGCGCAGCACAACGGACCCGCGGTCCGGTCGGTTCAGGAGACCCGTGGTCCCGTCGGATCAGGAGACGCGGGGGAAGCGGGCCTGGAGCGTCCAGATCGCGGGATTCTCGGCGAGGTCCTCGTGCAGGTCGGTCAGGTCCGCGAGCAGGTCGTGCAGGAAGTCGCGGGCCTCGCGGCGGAGCTCGGTGTGGGAGAAGGTCAGCGGCTTCTCGTCGCCCGGCATCCAGTCGGCCTCGATGTCCACCCAGCCGAAGCGGCGCTCGAAGAGCATGCGGTCGGTGGACTCCGTGAAGTCCAGCTCCGCCTGCTGGGGGCGGGACGCCCGGCTGCCCAGCGGGTCGCGGTCGAGCTGCTCCACGATGTCGCACAGCGCCCACGCGAAGTCGAGCACCGGCACCCAGCCCCAGCCCGTGGACACCTCCCGGTCCGTCTTGGTGTCGGCGAGGTACACGTCCCCGCAGAACAGGTCGTGCCGCAGCGCGTGGACGTCCGCGCGGCGGTAGTCGGTCTGCGGGGGGTCGGGGAAGCGGTTGGAGAGGGCGTAGCCGATGTCGAGCACGAGGTGATGGTGTCACGCCGGGGTCGTGCGTTTCCCGTCCGTCCGGGGTCGCCTGTTTCCCGTCCCTCCGGGGTCGTCCGCTTCCCGCCTGTCCCAGGAGCGTCCGCTTCCGGTCGTCCGAGGGCCGGCCGCTTGCCGGCCGTCCGACGGCTGTCCCCGTCCCGGTCGGCGGGAGGGCCGGAGGGCGGTGGTTTCCGGCCGACCGGGACGCACCGGCGGCTGATTCCGGCTGGACCGGGGGCGTAGGGGCCGCGGGGCCGCCTCGCGCACCCGCGTGGGGCGGACCGGCGGCCTAGGATCGCGGATGTGCCCCGATCTTCCGTCACCGTCCCCTTTGTCATGGCTCTCGCGCTCGTCGCCGGACTCACCGCCTGCGGCGGGGACGGCGTGCACGGGAAACCCGGCGCGGCCGGTGTCGGCGACCCGTACTTCCCGAAGATGGGCAACGGCGGGTACGACGTCACGCACTACGGACTCACCCTGTCCTACGACCCCCGGGACAAGCGGCTGACGGGGACGGCCGAGATCACCGCGCGAGCCCTGGACGACCTCAGCGCCTTCCATCTCGACCTGCTGGGGCTGCACGTCTCCGACGTCACCGTCGAGGGCCGCGGCGCCGGCTGGAGCCGGGCGGGCCAGGAGCTGACCGTGCGCCCGCGGGACGACCTCGACAAGGGCGAGACGTTCAGTACGACCGTCCGCTACTCCGGGACCCCCCGGACGATCACCGACGCAGACGCCTCCAAGGAGGGCTGGCTGCGCACGGCCGACGGCGCCCTCGGCCTCGGCGAGCCCACGGGGTCGATGGCCTGGTTCCCCGGCGACCACCACCCCTCCGACAAGGCGGCGTACGACGTCAGGATCACCGTCCCGAAGGGCGTCCAGGCCGTCTCCAACGGCGAGTTGACGAGCGAGTCGACCAAGGACGGCAGGACGACCTACGCCTGGCACACCGCTGAACCGATGGCGAGCTATGTGGCGACACTCGCGATCGGCCGGTACGACATCACCCGCTCGACGGCGAAGAACGGGCTGCCGGTCTACGTGGCGGTGGACCCGACCCAGAAGCAGGCGAGCGCGAAGGTGCTGGGGCAGATCCCCGAGATCATGGACTGGGAGGAGTACAACTTCGGCCCGTACCCCTTCTCCTCCACCGGCGCGATCGTGGACCGCCCCGACGACGTGGGCTACGCCCTGGAGACCCAGACGCGCCCGGTCTTCCCCGGCGCCCCCGACACCGCGACCCTGGTCCACGAACTGGCCCACCAGTGGTTCGGCGACTCGGTCACCCCGAAGTCCTGGCGGGACATGTGGCTCAACGAGGGCTTCGCCACCTACGCGGAGTGGCTGTGGCAGGAGGACCACGGCGGCGACTCGGCCGAGAAGATCTTCAACTCCCTCTACCGGGGCGACTACTACGAACCGGTCGACAGCAGCGAGGTCTGGGCCTTCCCGCCCGCGGACCCGCCCGATGCCGCGCGGATCTCCGACCCGCCCGTCTACTACCGCGGCGCGATGGTCCTGCACAAGATCCGCCAACTCGTGGGCGACGACACCTTCTACGACATCGTCCAGGGCTGGGCCGCCACCCGTCGGCACGCGAACGCGGACACGGCCGGGTTCACCGCGTACGTCGAGAAGGCCGCTCCGGACAAGGACTTCAGCGGGATCTGGAAGAACTGGCTGTACGGGGAGGGGAAACCCGCCCACCCCTGAGCGCACGAGAGGAGCCCCCGGCGAACCGCGGTCCGGGGGCTCCTCTCGAAGTGCGCCTGTGCGCCCGGCCGTCAGACGCTGACGCCGAAGTCCTGCGCGATCCCCACGAGGCCCGAGGCGTAGCCCTGGCCGACCGCGCGGAACTTCCACTCCGCGCCGTTGCGGTAGAGCTCGCCGAAGACCATGGCGGTCTCGGTGGCCGCGTCCTCGGAGAGGTCGTAGCGGGCGATCTCGGCGCCGCCGGCCTGGTTCACGATGCGGATGTAGGCGTTACGGACCTGGCCGAAGTTCTGCGAGCGGTTCTCCGCGTCGTAGATCGAGACCGGGAAGACGATCTTCTCGACGTCGGCGGGCAGGCCCGCCAGGTTGACGTTGATCGCCTCGTCGTCGCCGGCGCCCTCACCCGTGCGGTTGTCGCCGGTGTGGACGATGGTCTGGTCCGGGGTCTGCTTGTTGTTGAAGAACACGAAGTGGGCGTCCGAGTAGACCTTGCCCTGGGGGTTGACCGCGATGGCCGAGGCGTCGAGGTCGAAGTCGGTGCCCGTGGTGGTGCGGACGTCCCAGCCGAGGCCCACGGTGACGGCGGTCAGGCCCGGAGCCTCCTTGGTGAGCGAGACGTTGCCACCCTTGGACAGGCTTACAGCCATTGTTGGGAGTCCCTTCCCTCGTGACGTACGGGCTTCGTACTGGGGACGAAGCTACCGTCACCCCTATGAACGCCAAGGGGGGTACCCGAGGTTCCGTCTGTCTTTACCTTTTTTACCGAGACTCCCCTCTTCACCCCGACACAGGCCGATGTTCACCCCGACGGGCGCCGAAAACCGGGTGACGCGGACCGACCGGGCGGGCGACCATGGACACATGTCCGGTCCTTATGTCATCCGCGGCTCCGTCTCCCTGCCCGAGGCCGAGCTCATGTGGCGTTTCTCGCGCTCCGGCGGGCCGGGCGGGCAGCACGTGAACACCAGCGACTCGCAGGTCGAGCTCCGCTTCGACCTCGCGAACACCGAGGCGTTGCCGCCCGTGTGGAAGGACCGTGCCCTCGCGAAGCTGGAGGGACGTCTCGTCGACGGGGTCGTCAGCGTCCGGTCCTCCGAGCACCGCTCCCAGTGGCGCAACCGCGAGACGGCGGCCGTGCGCCTCGCCTCCCTTCTCGCCGAGGCGACCGCGCCGCCGCCCAAGCCGCGCCGCGCCACCCGTATCCCCCGGGGCATCAACGAACGCCGGCTGCGCGAGAAGAAGGCCCGCTCCGACACCAAGCGCGGCCGCACGGGCCGCGACTGGGGCTAGACACCCCGCTGTCCCCCTGCCGGCCCGCTGTGCCGGCCCGCCGTGACCGGCTGACGGCCGTCGTGGGCCGCCGAGCCCGTTCCGGCCGCCTCAGCCGAGCTGCCGGTAGCGGCCCTTGAAGTAGGTCAGGGGACCGCCGTCCGCGCTCGGCACCCGGGCCGTCAGGACCCGGCCGATGACGAGGGTGTGGTCGCCCGCGGCGATCCGCTGCTCGGTGCTGCACTCCAGGGTGGCCAGGGCGCCGCCCACCAGGAGGGCGCCGGACGCTTCGCCGCGTACGTACGGGATGTCCTCGAAGAGGAGCCGGTCGCTGATGCGGCCCTTCATGGAGAACCGGCCGGCGATGTGGCGCTGGCTCTCCGCGAGCACGGAGACGCCCCACAGCGGCTGTTCGTCGAGCAGGTCGTCCATCCGGGACCCCTCGCGCAGGCTGACCAGGACGAGCGGCGGGTCCAGGGAGACGGACATGAACGCGGTCGCCGTCATGCCGACGTCCTCGCCGCGCGGCCCGTCCGGGGCCAGCGCGGGCTCGTGGGCGGTCACCAGGACCACACCCGCGGCCAGCCGGGTCATGGCGGCGCGGAACTCGTCGTTGCTCACCCCCTCAGCATGCACGGAGGGGGTGACGGGGAGGGCTGGGGAAGTCGTGAGCACGCCGAAACGCTAGTCTCCGCACCGCGGGCGCCGCATCGGACCTCGGCCCGAACCGGGACCTAGGTCCCGGGACGGAGAGAGAGGCCGTACCCTCGTCCGTACTCCGTCGGTGGACACGGGGAGTGCACAGGTTCTGCACAGTCGTCGAATAATGCATTCGGCAAACGCACACTGAAATACAGAAACTCCACTCAATTGCTCAGGTTCCGCTGTGACTTGAGTCACAGGAGCCATATTTTGTTGACCCTGTGTACCGAGTGGGGAGCGCGCTGTGATTCAGTGGCGGAGGCGTTGAGCGGGGAAGCTACCAAGCAGTACGGCGTGAAGGGGTTCACGGAGAAGCGCCGGGCAGTCAGCACGGAACCGAAAGAGCACCCAGTACGCCGAGGGAACCCTGGAGTTGCTGCGAGGTCTCGAGGGGAGGGCGAATGGAGACCGAGTCGGAGCCCTACGTCCGTCTTGCGACCCTGAGGCAGCTTCATCAGGTGATGGCGGACATGAACACCGCGCGCAGCCTGGCGGACACGCTGCAGACCGTCGCCGACGGCGTCGTCACCGGGCTCGGCTACGAGCTGGCGTGCGTCAATCTCGTACGCCCCGACGGCGACCTCGTCGTCGCCGCCCTCGCCGGGAACCCGGCCGCCGAGGCCCTCATCACCGGCCGTGTCGGCTCCCGCACCTCCTGGGACCGCCGGCTCACCATGGGCGAGGCCTGGGGCGACCTGCGGTTCATACCGCACACCGAGGGCTGGGTCCTGGACGAGGACGACGTGCCGCAGTGGTACACCGACGGTCCCGCGCCCCGCTTCGAGGACGAGTGGCACCCCTCCGACCGCCTCTTCGCGCCGCTGTACACCCCGAGCGTCTCCGGCAGCGGCGGCAACCCGGGCGGCGGCAAAGCCGGCGGTGGCCACGGCGAGCTGATCGGCGTGCTGTCGGTGGACCGGCCGCGCAACGGCCGCAAGCCGGGCGCCTGGGGCCGCGAAGCTCTCCAGATGTACGCCTTCCAGGCCGCCATCGCGATCAGCAATGCTCGTCTACGCGCGAATATGCAGCGCGCCCTGGTCCGCCTGGAACGCGAGCAGCAGGCTCTGCGCGCCAGCGAGGAGTCCTTCCGGCAGGCCTTCGAGTACGCCCCCTCCGGCATGGCCATCGCCGAGATGGGCGGCGACCAGCACGGCCGCATCCTGCGCACCAACGACGCCCTGTGCCGGCTCCTCGGCCGGCCCGCCTCCGCGATGCGCCGCTACTCCTTCTCCGACCTCGTGCACCCCGAGGACATCGGCACCCTGCTGCGGACCTCCGCCGAGGGCGGCCGGGCCGAGCTGCGGCTCGGGCGCCGCGACGGCACCTACGTCTGGGTCCACCTGCGCAACTCGGTCGTCGCGGACGCCGCCGACGGCCCGCGCTTCCTGCTCACCCACGTCGAGGACATAGAGGACCGCAAGCGCCGGGAGCTCCAGCTCGCACACCGCGCCTCGCACGACGCGCTCACCGGGCTGCCGAACTCGGCCGAGCTGCGCTCCCGGCTCGGCGCCCGGCTGTGCCGGCGCCCGGCGTCCCTGCCGCCCGGCGTGGTCGCCTCGCTGGACGCCGCGTACGGCCACGGGGACTTCGCGGACCCGATGTCCGGCGAGTACGACGACACCGGCCACCCCGCCTACGACGGGAACGGCCACGGCTTCGACTTCCGGGCCGGTGCCGAGGCGTTCGAGGCCTTCGACCACCATGTGCACACCGTCGCCCCCGAGGGCGAGACCGACGACGGCACCAAGGGGCTCGCGGTGCTGTTCTGCGACCTCGACGGTTTCAAGTCGATCAACGACCGGTTCGGGCACAACGCGGGTGACGAGGTTCTCATCGAGGTCGCCCGCCGCCTCACCCACGGGGTCCGGGACGGCGACACGGTGGCCCGGCTCGGCGGAGACGAGTTCGTGGTGCTCGCCGACGGTCTCGGCCGGGCGGACGCGCAGGACCTCGCCGTACGCCTGAGGAACGCGATCATTCCTCCCATCAGGGTCGATGGACGGGCCGTCCGTGTGGGCGCCAGCTTCGGCATCGGGTGGGCCCACTGCGGAATGACGGCGGACGAGGTGTTGAAATCCGCTGACGAACGGATGTATGTCGAGAAACGTTCTCGTCCCAAACAACACAGGCGTGCGGGATAACACGCAGGTCAGTGCGTCGATGCGGTGAAGGACCCCCGTTCGGCCCAGCGAAACCGGGTAGGCTCGCCATTCATTCGTGTACCGAGTCAGAACCGCACCCGCTGAGGAGACCAAGGGATGACGCCCGGCAACAACGGCGCGAGCACGCCCGAGGACGACGACCCGTTCGGCTATCTCTACGCCGACGGTCAGGCCAACGGAGCCACGCCGCCCTCTGGAGGCGGTGGCTACGGCTACCCGGGCTCGGTCAACCGGGTGCGGGCGGTCGGCGAGCGCAAGTACGGCCAGCAGACCGCTCAGGGCCCCTACGGTCAGCAGGCCCCCACCGCCCCGTACGGCCAGGTGCCGCAGCAGGGCGGCTACGGCCAGCCGAACGCGCACCACGGAGCTCCCGAGACCGTTCCCGGCGGCGCGCAGACCGCGCGGACGCCGATGCCCGGTCACGGTGACGGCGGCGGGCGCGGGAGTGGCCCGAACACCAAGGGTCTCCTCATCGGCGCGGTCGCCGTGGTCGCCGCGGTGGTGATCGGTATCGCCATCGCCATGACGGGCGGCGGTGACGACGACAAGGGCGGCGACCAGGCGGGCACGACCCCGACGGCCTCCCAGAGCGCGGCGCCGACCCAGGAGGAGACGAAGTCGTCCGACACGCCCGCGGAGCTCCCCAAGATCGACGCGAAGGCGGTGAAGCTGGGCGACGGCGTGACGACGGCGTCCGACATCCAGGGCGCCCAGTCCGACGGCGGGGTCTACGTGTCCGGCCTGAACAGTCCGGGTGCCTCGGTGACCTGGACGTTCAACGGCATCCCCGAGGACGGCACCTACACCGTGTTCGCGCGCTACAGCGTGCCCGGCCAGGACGCCTCGATGACGCTCACCGTCAACGGCAAGGTCTTCGGCTCCAAGCTGAGCCTGGAGAACTACGCGCACGCCGCCGAGGGCGACTTCGCCAAGGGCTGGACGACGACCTACGCCTGGCCCACCCTCAACAAGGGCACCAACACGATCACCCTCTCCTGCGGCGACGGCGACAGCTGCAACGTACTGCTCGACCAGCTCTCCCTGAAGAAGGGGCAGGTCAAGAGGTAGTCCCGCAAACGCTCCCGTGGGCCGTGCGGGGTCCTGCGGGACCACGGGTGATCAGGGGCGGTCCCAGGGCCACCGAGGCGGTGACCAGGCGCGCGGAGGCGCTCCGGGCGCCGCCTCTTCGCCGTTCCGGGACCATGCCGCTACGCGGCCACGGACTCCGCCGTCACCGTGACCCGGTCCAGCAGGCTCTCGTACAGCGCCCGGTCGAACTCGCCGGCCACGGGCGCCGCCACGGTCGCCGTCGACAGGGCGACGGAGCGGGCGAGGCGGGCCGGCCAGTCGAGCTTCTCGACCAGGCCCGACAGCAGGCCCGCCACGGCCGAGTCGCCCGCGCCGGTCGGGTTGCCGTGGGCCCGGACGGGCGGGGCGGCGCGCCAGTGGCCCTCGGCCGTGTGGGCGAGCAGCCCGTCCGCGCCGAGGGAGGCGACCACCGCGTGCGCGCCGCGCCGCCGGGCGTTCCGGGTGGCCTGCAGCGGTTCGTGGGAGCCGGTGAGCTCGGCGAGTTCCTCGGCGTTCGGTTTGACGATGTCGGGGCGGGCGGCCACGCCCCGGCGCAGCGGCTCCCCGCTGGTGTCCAGCAGCACCGGGACGGCCGACGCGCGCGCGGTGCGGACGAGTTGGGCGTAGGCGCCGACCGGGACGCCCGGGGGCAGGCTGCCGCACAGGGCCACCGCCGAGGCGGAGCGCAGCAGATGCTCGTACGTCTCCTGGAAGGCCGACCACTCGGCGGGGGTTATCACCGGCCCCGGTTCGTTGAGCTGGGTCGTGTCACCGGTCGTCGTGTCGACCACGGCTATCGTGCGGCGCGTCGGTCCCTCCACCGGGACGAGCGCGTCCACCACCCCGGCCGACCCGGCCAGTTGGTCCCGCACGATGCGGCCCGTCGCGCCGCCCGCGAACCCGGTGACCGTCACCTCGTGCCCGAGCGCGGCCAGCACGCGTCCCACGTTCAAGCCCTTGCCGCCCGGGCGTTCGGTCACCTCGCTCACCCGGTGCGAGCCGTGCGGGCGCAGGGACCGCACGCGATAGGTGATGTCGAGAGCGGTGTTCAGCGTGACCGTGAGGATCACCTGGGCCGACCTCCCCCGAAGAGTTCTGTGACGTGGGCGCCTGTCGGACGCCCACCGGTGTTTCCGGAGGCTCGATCATGCCAAACACAACGGCGGTCGGCCCAGTCCCCCCGGGCCAACCGCCGTGAGCAACAAAGGTATGAATCAGCCCAGTCGGGGATCGACCACCCACGCGCCGCCGCGCATGACGCCCTTGAGCGCGAAGTCGGCGTCGAGGACCACGAGGTCCGCGTCCTTGCCCGGCTCCAGGGAGCCCACCCGGTCGTACCGGCCCAGCAGGCGGGCGGGGTTGACGGAGAGGGCCGTCACGACATCCTCGACCGGCAGCCGGTCGACCGTGACGGCGCGCTGGAACGCGCGGTCGAGGGTGAGCGTGGAGCCCGCGATCGAACCGCCCTCCACCAGACGCGCGACGCCGTCGGCGACCTCGACCTCCAGCGGGCCGAGCATGTAGCGGCCGTCGCCGAAACCGGCCGCGTCCATCGCGTCGGTGATGAACGCGACCCGGCCGGGACCCGCGTGATGGAACGCCAGCTCCAGCGAGGCGGGGTGCAGATGCGTGCCGTCGTTGATCAGCTCGACCGTGATCCGCTCGTCCTCCAGGAGGGCGGCGATGGGGCCCGGCGCGCGGTGCCCGAGTGCCGGCATCGCGTTGAACAGGTGTGTCGCCACGGTCGCGCCCGCGTCGATCGCCGCCTTCGTCTGCTCGTACGTCGCGTCGGTGTGCCCGATCGCGGCGATCACCCCGTGCTCGGCGAGCAGGCGTACGGAGTCGAGGCCGCCCGGCAGTTCGGGGGCGAGCGTGACCATGCTGGCCCGGCCGCGCGCCGCGTCGATCAGCTTGCGGACCTCCGCCGGGTCCGGGTCGCGCAGCAGTTCCTCGGAGTGCGCGCCCTTGCGGCACGGCGAGATGAACGGGCCCTCGAAGTGGATGCCCGCGATGTCGCCCTGCTCGGCCAGCTCGGAGAGCATCCCGGCGCGTTCGGCGAGTCCGTGCATGTCGCCGGTGACGGTCGAGGCGACGACGGTCGTGGTGCCGTGCAGCCGGTGGGTGTGGATGCCCCGCAGGACGTCCTCGGCCGTTCCCGAGGTGAAGGACGCGCCGCCGCCGCCGTGGTTGTGGATGTCGACGAAGCCGGGGACCACCCAGTGGCCGGACAGGTCGGTCACGGCCGCGTCCGCGGGCGCTGCCCCGTGGACTCCGGCAGGTCGCGTCTCGGAGGCACCCGCGCCGACGATCCGCGGACCGTCGATGATCACGCGGCCGTCGTGCACGATCCCGGTGGGCAGCACCACCCGGGCGCCGGCGAGAACCTTGCTAAGGGCCATCGGGTGGTTACCTCCGGGGAGTCGTAGAAGTGGTGTTCAGGAGGTCCCGGGCGAGGAGCCCGGCACCGAGGCATCCGGCGGTGTCCCCGAGGGCGGCGGGGACGATGGACGGCAGTTTCTGGAACGTGACACGACGTTTGACCGCGGCCCGCAGGGGTGTGAACAAGGTTTCCCCCGCCTCGGCGAGCCCGCCACCGATGATCAGGGTGCGCGGGTCCAGGAGGGTGAGCGCGGTGACCAGGCCGTCGGCGAGCGCGTCGACGGCCTCCTGCCAGACGGCCAGCGCCCTCGGGTCGCCCGACTCGACGGCCTTGGCGCAGTCCGCCGCGTCCGCCGCGGGGTCGCCGGACGCCTCGGCCCAGGCCTGGCTGACGGCCGCCGCGGAGGCGAACCGCTCCAGACAGCCGCGCTGCCCGCACGGACACGGGGACCCGCCGGGCCGTACGACGATGTGGCCGATCTCGCCGGCGAAGCCGTGCGCGCCCTCCTCGACGCCGCCGTTGATGCCGATGGCGCCCGCGATGCCGGTGCCCAGCGGGACGAACAGGAAGCGGTCCGCTCCCCGCCCGGCGCCGATCCGGCCCTCCGCGAGGCCGCCGGTGCGCACGTCGTGCCCGAGCGCGACGGGGATGCCGCCCAGCCGTTCGCCGAGCAGTCGGCGCAGCGGGACGTCGCGCCAGCCGAGGTTGGCGGCGTAGACCGCGATGCCGTCCTGCGCGTCGACGATGCCGGGGACGGCGACGCCGGCGGCCAGCGCGCTCTCGCCGAACCGCTCCTCTCCGTAGGCGCGCAGTTCGGCGGCGAAGTCGAGGATGTCCTCGACGACGGCGTCGGGCCCGCGCTCGCGGCCGGTCGCCCGGCGGGCCTGGTGCAGCAGCGCGGGGTGCCCGGAAGCCCGTGGCGGCGGCGCGTCGGGGTGGTCCGGGGAGGGCTCGGTGTCCACCCCGACGAGGGCGGCCTTCATCCCGGTGCCGCCCACATCGAGGGCGATGACGTGTCTCACGGGGGACAGTGTCGCGCTTTACCCCTGGAAAGGTCTAGTCCACTCACGGGATGGAGACCTTGTATCCGCATTCCGAGACATGATCGTGGCCGTTGAGGGCCGTTGAGGGCCGTTGAGGGCCGTTGAGGGGTGGAGCGGGACGGTGTCGGTCCCCGGGCGGCCCCGGGCCCGGCGTCTGTCGGTGCCGGGGACTACCGTGCTGTCCATGGAAGAGCTGCCCGCGCGCGAACGGAGCATTCTCGCCCTGGAGCGCCGCGGCTTCCCCGGCCCCGGTGCCAAGGAGCGCGCCATACGCGAACAACTGGGCCTGGCCCCGGTTCGCTACTACCAGCTCCTGAACGCGCTGCTGAACGACCCGCGCGCCCTCGCGCACGACCCCGTCACGGTGAACAGGCTCCGCCGGGTACGGGAGAGCCGCCGCGACGAACGGTGACGTCCAGCCCGTCCGGCGTTTGAGGAGCGGGGTCCGGGGCGGAGCACCGGCTAGGGGAAAGGCAGGGGCGGAGGGGGCGAAAGAAGCCTGCCCCAGCCTCGGCCCGCGTGGAGCCGACCGGCGGGATCGAGGCATTCCGGGCCGCGGGTCCCCCGCTCGGCCTCGAGTCAGGAGTGCGCCCGGCCTCGCCCGGATAGGGTCGGTCCATGGGCAGCCACCCCGAATCCAAGGACTCCTTGCCGGCTCCGGTGACCTCCGCCGGGCGCGACGCTCTGGAAGCGATCCTCACGCGCCCCGCCCGGACGGTCGTCGCACTCGACTTCGACGGAACCCTCGCCCCCATCGTCCCCGACCCCGACCGGGCCCGCGCCCACCCCGACGCGGTCCCGGCGCTCGCCGCTCTCGCCCCCAAGGTCGCCTCCGTCGCCGTCGTCACCGGCCGCCCGGCCGGTGTCGCCGTGCGCCACGGAGGCTTCGCGGGCGTGGCGGGCCTTGAGCACCTGGTCGTCCTCGGCCACTACGGCGCCGAGCGCTGGGACGCGGTCAGCGGCACGGTCACCGCGCCCGCCCCGCACCCGGGCGTGGCCGCCGTCCGTGCCGAACTGCCGGGGTTCCTCGACGGGATCGGCGCCTGGCAGGGCACCTGGATCGAGGAGAAGGGCCGGGCGGTCGCCGTGCACACGCGCCGTGCCGCCGATCCGCAGGCCGCGTTCGAGGCCTTGCGGGAGCCGCTGGGTGAGCTCGCCGCCCGGCACGGGCTGATCGTCGAGCCGGGGCGCATGGTCCTGGAGCTGCGTCCGCCCGGCATGGACAAGGGGGTCGCCCTGCTGGAGTACGTTCGTGAGATCGGTGCCGAGGCCGTTCTGTACGCGGGTGACGATCTGGGGGATCTGCCCGCGTTCGGCGCCGTCGACAAGCTTCGCTCCGACGGGGTTCCCGGGCTTCTGGTGTGCAGCGGCAGCTCCGAGGTCGCCGAGCTCGCCGAACGCGCCGACCTGGTGGTCGACGGTCCGGCCGGAGTCGTCCGGCTCCTCGCCGCCCTGGCGGCCGCGCTCGACTGACCCGGTCGGCGACCCCTGGGCGGGGCGACGGAGGGCAAGGAGACCCGCTTCGGCGTCGCCGGCTCGTCGATCTTCGCGGTGGCCACGACGCTGACCTCCAC